>CACLTO010000037.1 GCA_902609915.1 uncultured Pelagibacteraceae bacterium | reverse complement strand
ATCATTTCTGCATTTTTAATATCTTCTTTATTTATATCTTTGTCGTCAATTTTTCCTGCAGTTCCAAGAAAAGTACACATTGTTCTTTCTGAGTCTGGTGTAATTAAAATTAAGCAAGATCCAGTTGAAATTTTTTCTTCTTTTTTATTATATAAATATTTTACTTTTTCTTTCCTCATACCATCTTCATATTTTTGTCCTAAATCATCATCACTAACTTTTCCAATAAATCCAACATCATTCCCTAGTTGAGATAGACCTACAATTGAATTAGCAACTGATCCACCTGAAACAGTTCCCTCTATTTTCAATGATAATAACAATCTTTTAAATTCTACCTCATCAACTAATTTCATTGTACTTTTTTTAAGTGAGTGTTTTATTAAAAATTCATCTGTTACTTTACAGAGTACATCAACAATGGCATTTCCAATTCCTAATAGTTTCATTATGGTTTTTTTGCAATAAATGGTTTTTTTCTTTTAGGATAACAAGTAGTACAAATTTTACAACTCAATCCATAACAATCTCTAGCCTTACAAAATTCTCTGCCATAGTAGATTATTTGGAGATGTAATTTATTCCAATGTTTTTTTGGAAATAATCTCTTTAGGTCGTATTCAGTCTGAACTACATTTTTTCCATTTGTTAATCCCCATCTTTGAGCAAGCCTATGAATATGAGTATCAATCGGAAAAGCTGGATAACCAAAGCCTTGAGACATTACTACACTAGCCGTTTTATGACCAACACCAGGTAGTTTCTCTAGTTCCTCAAAAGTTTTAGGTACACTACTGTTGTAATCTTTAACTATTATTCTTGATAGGTTGTATATACTTTTTGCTTTGATCCTAAAAATACCGATTTTTCGTATAAGTGTTTCAATTTTTTTTCTTCCTAATTTTACGAAATGTTTAGGTTTATAGTATTTTGGATAAATATTTCTTGTAACATTATTCACATTAACATCTGTACATTGAGCGGAAAGAAGAACAGAAATTAACAGTGTAAATACGTTTCTACTTTTTAGTGGAACTTTGATCTTAGGATATGTCTTGTTAAGTATTTTTGATACTATTTTAGCTCTTTGAATTTCACCTATCATTATTTGAAATTCATCAAGTCTCTCATAGAATATAATCCAGATTTTTGTTTCATTAACCAGCTAGCTGCTGCAAGAGCACCTTCTGAATAAAGTGCCCTATCAAATGCTTCATGATTTAACTTTATTATTTCTTTACCACTAGAAAATAAAACCTCATGTTCACCAATAATATTTCCTTTTCTAATTGAATTAAAATTAATTTTGTTTCCATAAGGGAAATCTTTTTTATTTAAATATTTTTTACCTATCATTTTATAAAAACTTTTATTTTTACCAATTGCTATTCCTTGACCTAACATTAGAGCTGTACCAGATGGATGATCTTTTTTAAATTTATGATGTGCTTCAAACACTTTACTTAAATAGTTATTACCTAAAGATTTAGACGTAATTTCCGTCAAATACATTAAAAGGTTAATACCAAGGCTCATATTGCCAGCTTTAAGAATCGGAATCTTTTTTGAAATTTTTTTTATAATATTTTCCTCTGTCTGTGAAAAACCAGTGGTACCTATTACCACCTTCTTACCTTCCTTCACTGCAATCTTAAGAACCTCAAGAGTACATTTTGGAATAGTAAAATCAATTATTACATCACTTTTTTTAAAACTTTCTGCATTATTCAACTTTGGTAAAATACCAAAAAATTTTTTTTTCTGAATTTTGTTTTCTGTAATGCTATTTATTTTAAATCTCTTGTCTTTTTTAGCAGATTTAATTAATTGTTGCCCCATTCTACCCAGACATCCTGTTATTGTTAAGTTTATTTTGTTAGATCTCATATTTAAAAAAATTCAAATCCTTCTTGTAATATTCATTCATTTTTTTAATCATTGTTTCGTTTAAATTTTTTTTCCAATCATTTTTTGGTCCTTGATAAAAAAATTTTATTTTTCTATTATCTTTAAGAGAATAAACATTTTCACCAAACTTTCCTTGATTTTCAATATTTTGAAGATTTTTAAAATTTGTTGTTTCTATAGCATTACTGAGTTTTTTTGGTTCTATTTTATCA
>CACLTO010000036.1 GCA_902609915.1 uncultured Pelagibacteraceae bacterium | reverse complement strand
GAAAAATTTTAAGAAGAACAAGTTTTCAATCAAAATTGATGACAAATTCAATTCTTAGTAAAAAATTTAAAACTTTAATGCATAACTTTAGAAATATTAAAAAAATATTATTTTGCAGTGTTGTTCCAAAAAATTTTTTATTAATAAAGAAATTTATATCAAAAAAAACGAAAATAAGATGTCATGAAATAAAAGACTTAAATTTAAGATCTATCATGAATATAAAAGCAAATTACAAACAAGTTGGCTCTGACAGGCTTGCTAATGCTATTAGTCTTCTTAATAATAAAGATAACTTTATCATCTTGGATTTTGGAACAGCTACTACGTTTGATGTTATAATAGGTAAGTCCTATATAGGAGGGGTGATAGCTCCAGGTATTAGTATTTCATTAAATACTTTGACTGATAAAGCTTCTTTAATACCGAAGATTAATTTAAAAAAGATCAAAAATGTAATTGGTATAGACACATATTCAGCTGTTAGATCAGGTTTTTTTTGGGGTTATGCAGGTTTAATTGACAATATTATTAATTTGATTAAGAAAGAAACAAGAAAATCCTATAATGTTATTATTACAGGTGGATTTTCTGAATTATTTAAAAGATCTATAAAAACAAAAGTAATTGAAAATAGAAATATCACAGTTAGGGGTCTCATCAAAATTTCCAAATTAATTAAATAAATGAAAGAAGAACTATTATTTTGTCCACTAGGTGGATCTGGTGAAATAGGTATGAACATGAACCTATTTGGTTATGGATTACCAGGTGATCACAAATGGATTATGGTTGATATAGGTGTAACCTTTGCTGATGATACTGTTCCAGGTATTGACTTAATATATCCAGACCCTGGATTTATTGCCGAGCGTAAAGATAATTTGTTGGGAATAGTTTTAACTCACGCTCATGAGGATCATATAGGTGCAATAGCTCATTTATGGCCAAAACTTAGATGCAAGATCTTTGCAACACCTTTTACAGCCGTTCTGATTAAGGAAAAATTTAGAGAAAAACATATAGATATTACAAAAGAATTACAAATTGTTGAATTGAACGGAAACATTATATTAGAAAAATTTGAAATAGAATATATTACTTTAACACACTCAATATTAGAGCCAAATGGCTTAAGAATTAAAACACCAGTGGGGGTAATTTTACATACTGGAGATTGGAAAGTTGATCCAAATCCCCTAATTGGAGATAAAATTAACTCGCAGAGATTAAAAGAAATTGGTGATGAAGGTGTACTTGCAATGATTTGTGACTCTACAAATGTTTTCAGTGCAGGCAGATCTGGATCAGAGTTAGATGTGAGAAAAAATTTATTAAATATTATGAGCCGCCTAAAAAAAAGAATAATAATAACTTCATTTGCATCAAATGTTGCAAGAATGGAAACAGCTTTTTATTGTGCAGAAAAAACTGGAAGACAAATATCTTTGGTGGGAAGATCTATGCACAGAATCTACAAAGCAGCCAGACAATGTGGATATTTAAAAAATACTATTGATCCTATCGATCCTAGAGATGCTAAAAACTTTTCTAGAGAAAAAATTGTTTATTTGTGCACTGGCAGCCAAGGAGAACCAATGGGAGCGATGATGAGAATTGCTAGATATGTGCATCCCGATGTTTTTATAGAAAAAGATGATGCCGTAATCTTTTCATCTAAAATTATTCCTGGTAATGAAAAAAAACTTTATAAATTGCACAATCAACTAGTCAAAGATGGTATTGAGGTAATTTCTGAGGAAACCGAATTTATTCATGTATCAGGACATCCTAATCGTGAAGATTTAAGAGATATGTATCAATGGGTGAAACCAAAATGTGTAATCCCAGTTCATGGTGAACATAGACACATGATTGAACATATCAATTTTGCAAAAGAAATGCAGGTTCCCCATCCTGTGCAGGTTGAAAATGGTGACATAGTAAAACTATATCCAGGAAATAATCCAGAAGTTTATGATAAAGCACCTTCTGGAAGACTGTATTTAGATGGATCTATAAGTGTGGAGGAGGATTCACAATCAATAAAAGATAGAAAAAATTTAAGTTTAAATGGTTATTTAGAAATAACAATTTTGGTTACTCCAAAGGGCAATATACATAATAGTCCAATAATTAGTTTTAGAGGATTACCTGTTCACGAGAAAGATGAATTTGTTTATGGAATTGAGGAAGAAATTGAAAAAACAACTAGAACATTTAAACTTGGTAACAAACAACAAGAGCATAACCTTATAGATTCACTTAAAATTGTATGTAGAAAATTTACAAAGGAAAAAATTGGAAAAAGACCTTTCGTTAATATTAATTTGGTAAATATTTGATGAGTCTCACCGGATTAGCAATAATCTATATAATCATTTGGTGGATAATTTTCTTTGCAATTCTACCAATAGATGTAGAG
>CACLTO010000035.1 GCA_902609915.1 uncultured Pelagibacteraceae bacterium | reverse complement strand
TGAGATGGGGTCCAAAAAAATATTATCAGAAAAAAGGATAATGGCTCAAGAGATAAGGACCCAGTTGCAATAGTCCATCCAATCACTGGAGGGAATGCTCCTGCTGCCCCCCCCAATTACAATATTTTGTGGGGTTCGTCTCTTTAACCAAATTGTGTAAACGAATACATAAAATAAGATTGTTAAAAGGAGAATTGCTGCAGAAATTCTATTAGTAAAGTAATCTAGAGCTATTACTGAAATTATGGAAAGAGTTATACCAAATATCAAAGCCTGATTTCTGTTAATTTTTCCTGAGGGTATTGGTCTTAAACATGTTCTTGACATTAATGCATCAAGATCAGACTCATACCACATGTTCAAGGCTCCAGCTGCACCTGCACCCAATGAGACTAATAAAATCCCAATAATTGCCTCTTTAGTAGAAACAAGATTTGGCGCAGTTAACAAGCCAACTGCACAGGTAAAAATTACTAAAGACATCACTCTTGGTTTCATAAGTTTAAATAATTCCGAAAAATTAAATAAATCTTCTTGTGATAAACTTCTTTTCTTTAGCCTTAAATTATCCATCAGTTTTTCTTTATCTTATTTTTAGCTCGGAGTTTTTTCTGTTTCTTGATCATCAACAAACTTTGGCAGTTCCTCAAAAGTATGGAAATTTGGTGGTGATGGAACTGTCCACTCTAAAGTTGTGGCTCCTTCACCCCATGGATTTTGAGCAGCAGCTTTCTTTTTTGCGAAAGCATATATTAGGTTTACAAAAAAGACTGCTAAACCTGCGACAGCAATATACGATCCTATTGAAGAAATATAATTCCATCCAGCAAAAGCATCTGGGTAATCAGCGTACCTTCTAGGCATTCCAGCTAATCCTAAAAAATGTTGTGGAAAGAAAATTAAGTTTACACCGATAAAAGTTAACCAAAAATGTAATTGACCAAGCCATTCAGAATATTCATATCCAGACATTTTTGAAAACCAATAGTAGAACCCTGCAAATATTGCAAAAACTGCTCCTAAAGATAAAACATAATGAAAATGAGCAACTACATAATATGTGTCATGCATTGCAGTATCTACTCCTGCATTAGCTAAAACCACTCCTGTTACACCACCTACCGTGAACATAAAAATAAAACCTAGCGCCCACATCATAGGTGTTTTAAATGAAATTGATCCTCCCCACATAGTAGCTATCCATGAAAAAATTTTAATTCCAGTTGGGACTGCTATAATCATAGTTGCTGCTAAGAAATAAGCTTTAGTATCTGTGCTTAATCCTACTGTATACATGTGGTGAGCCCAAACAACAAAACCTACTATTCCAATTGCAACCATTGCATAAGCCATACCCAAATATCCAAAAACTGGTTTTTTTGAAAACGTTGATACAACGTGACTAATCATTCCGAATCCTGGAAGAATTAAAATATAAACTTCTGGATGACCAAAGAACCAAAACAAATGTTGAAATAAGACTGGGTCTCCTCCAGTTTGTGCATCAAAGAATGCAGTTCCAAAATTTCTATCAGTTAATAACATTGTTATCGCTCCAGCTAGAACTGGTAGAGATAACAATAATAAAAAAGCTGTTACTAAGATTGACCAAGCAAATAATGGCATCTTGTGTAGCGTCATGCCAGGAGTTCTCATATTTAAAATTGTAGTAATAAAGTTTACAGCTCCTAAAATTGAAGAAGCACCCGCTAAGTGCAAGCTTAATATTGCTAAATCCATTGCTGGTCCAGGCTGACCTGCTTTAGAAGATAAAGGAGGATAAATAGTCCATCCACCACCAACTCCAGTTTGTCCTGGAGGACCATCAGCAAAAACTGATAGTATTAATAAAGTTAATGAAACTGGTAATAACCAAAAAGAAATATTATTCATTCGTGGAAATGCCATATCTGGCGCACCGATCATAATTGGAACAAACCAGTTTCCAAAACCACCAATCATGGCTGGCATCACCATAAAAAAAATCATTATTAATCCATGGCCAGTTACTAAAACATTATAAAGATGATAATTGCCACCTAGAATCCCATCACCTGGGTGCATTAACTCCATTCGCATTAAAACTGAAAATGCTGTGCCAATCACTCCTGCAACAATTGCAAAAATTAAATACATAGTTCCTATATCTTTATGATTTGTGGAATATGCCCAACGTTTCCAACCTGTCGGGGTATGGCTGTCGTGTGATACAGTTTGCGTATACATACTTACTTACTCACTAATTTAAGATTATTATTTTCAAGTTCTTCTTTTGCAAATTTTTCTTTTGCTTCAGATAACCACTCCTTGTAATCCTCTTCAGTCACAACCTTGACTGTGATCGGCATAAAAGCGTGTTTAATGCCACAAAGCTCAGAGCATTGTCCATAATAAGTTCCGACTTTTTCAGCTTTAAACCATGTCTCATTAATTCTGCCAGGGACCGCATCTCTTTTTACACCAAACGATGGTAGTGCCCAAGCATGTAATACATCATTAGCAGTTATTAAAACTTTAACAACTTTATCAACTGGTACAACAACTTCATTGTCAACTGCTAGAAGTCTAGGTTGATCTGGCTTTAAATCTTTATCTTCTAACATGTAGGACTCAAAAATAATATTTTCATCAGGATATTCGTAACCCCAGTACCACTGGTAACCAATAGCTTTAATTGTAAGGTCTGCTTTTGGTATAGCGTCCTGTTTATATAAGATTTTGAATGATGGCACTGCCATTACAATCAAAATTAAACATGGAATTAAAGTCCATAAAACTTCTACCGCAACATTATGAGTTCTTCTGGACGGGTTTGGGTTTGCTGAAGCTCTAAATCTTACACATGCATAAAGCATCAAAAATAAAACAAATACACTTATCGCAGTTATTATT
>CACLTO010000034.1 GCA_902609915.1 uncultured Pelagibacteraceae bacterium | reverse complement strand
ATTACACAAATACACCTAAAACAGCATTAATAAAAATCAAAGACCCTAGAGAATATTATCAAAAATTAGTAATACATAATAATTTAAAGACTTACAGTGATTATCTAAAGTAATGATTAAAATATACACTGACGGTTCATGCATTGGAAATCCAGGTAAAGGTGGTTGGGCAGCAATAATATTGGATGATGAAAAAAAAATTGAAATAAAAGGAAGCAAAAAAAATACCACAAATAATCAGATGGAATTATTAGCACCCATAAAAGCTCTTAAAAAAATTCCAAAAGGTAGCAAGGTCCAAATGTTTACAGATTCTAGATACGTAAAGTCTGGAATAACTGAGTGGATTCATAATTGGAAAAAAAATGGATGGAGGACTGCAAACAAAAAAGAAGTAAGCAATAAAGCACTTTGGACAGAATTAGATCTATTGAATAATGAGTTTGAAATAAGTTGGAACTGGGTAAAGGCGCATTCAACAAATAAATTTAATAATGAGGTAGATTTACTTGCTAGAGATGCTGCCAATTTATAGTAAGGGCACCTTGCAACAGAACGTCCCTTTTCCAAAGGTTTCCTGCGCCTCCAGTCATTTTCCAAAAGAAGTTTACAATGAAGTTACAATGAAGTCAGAAAACTTATTCCATCATACTGGAGACTAAATTGAAAGTTAAAAACGTAAGTTCTAACAATATTAATGTCTCTAGCATTTATCTATCTATCTCATCATCGTCTAAAAACTGACTTAAGGATTTCACTCTTTCTTTATCATCAGTTTTGTTTTCTTTGATAATTGTTTCTTTAGTTTGTTTTAAAGATACTTTTGTTTGATTAATTTTTCTGTAAAAATAAATGTAACCAAACACAATTGCTAATATTAAAAAATTTTTAATTACAAAAGATAATCCAATATAGGTTGCCTCATTTTCTGATTTAAATTCTATATAATTAAGATATTCACTATGAATATAAAATACTAAAATCAAAAGAATAATTGTTAAAAGTAATCCACTTAATCTTTCCTTTGCCCAGAGATATATTCTTCCATAAGCAAATTGTTTACCTAACCATTTAAACATTATAGTTTTGGAATTCCCAACATTGTTAAAACCGCTCCAATTCCAACGGTTGCCGTTAAAGTAGAAATAACTTCTTTCTCCTCTTTTTCAATTAACTTTCTCATTTCCTCTTTAGTGTAATCTTCGGGTTTTTTTTGAGCATATTCCATTAACTTTTCGACTCTTTTTAGTGCTCTTTTTCTAATAAATTTTTTCCATTTTTTAACTGTAAAGTCTTTTGCTGACTTTGTTCCGCTAATAGTTTCCTTAGTAATTTTATCAAACATATAAAATATATCTAATTTAATCATATCCCAATCTTCAATAAAGTCGAGATACAAGAATTATCTGCTATTAATTAAATTACAGTGGAAAACAGAACTGCCTTTCCTAGATAAGATTATTTAATAAATTCTCTGCTGAAGTTAAACCGCATTCTTTAGTTTCTTTTTCAACATGAATATTAACAATTGTGAAATTTTCAATCACCATCAAATAACGGTTTGATCTAATTCCCATTCCTTTGGCATTCCGATCAACTTCTGCGCCAATTGCTCTCGTGAAAAGTAAATACGGATCAGATAACATTTTTATTTTATCTCCAGTATTATTAATCTCTCCCCAACCATTCATTACATAAGGGTCATTTACAGATAAACAAAATATGTTTTGTATTCCTTTTGCTTTAATTTTATCTGCATTTGTTACAAAACCTGGTAAGTGAAGTTTGGAGCAAGTTGATGTAAATGCCCCGGGTAAACCAAACAAAATAATTTTTCCATTACCTATAATTTCTCTTAATTTGCTTTTTTGTGGTTCTCCATCAACAAGTTGAAAAATCTCTGTATCTGGTATTTGATCTTTTATTTTAAGTTTCATATTGAATTCATTACATATTTTTTAACTTTTTCAATATCGTTTGAGAGAAGTTCAAATTTTTCTTTTCTGTCATTAACGTATTTAAGACTATCTGGTAAATTTTCAGTTTTTGAAATTGCATCTTCTATTGCTTTTGGAAATTTACATGGGTGCGCAGTTGATAATACAACACAATTTTTTTCCAATCCTAATTTTCTCACAGCACCAATGCCTACTGCAGTATGGGGATCAACTACCATCTGATGTTTGTCATTAATTGTTTTTATCATTTCAACAGTTTCTTTTTCATCAAGCATCTCAGATATAAAATTTTTTTTAATTTTATCTAAATCGTTTTTATTAATTTTATAAGTATTATTTTTTATTTCGGCCATTACATTTTTTGTAGCTTCTGAATTAAAGTCTTTTATGTCATATAAAAGCCTTTCAAAATTACTTGCTATTTGTATATCCATACTTGGAGTATTTGTTTCCTCTACTTTTTTTTGACTATAATCACCACCAGATATAGCTCTGTGAAGTATGTCATTTTTATTTGTAGCTACGATTAGTTTGTCAATTGGAAGACCCAATTTTTTTGCTAAGTAACCAGCATAAATATCACCAAAGTTACCTGTTGGAACAGAAAAAGACAAAGGTTGACCATTACCAACTTTAAAGTAAGCGTAAAAATAATACACCGATTGAGCAACTATTCTTGCCCAATTAATTGAATTTACACCGGACATATTAATTGCTTTGGAAAATTTTTCGTCATTAAACATTGCTTTTACTAAATTTTGACAATCATCAAAATTACCTTCTACTGCGATATTAAATACGTTACTCTCTTCATGTATTGTCATTAGTCTTCTTTGAACTGGTGAAATTTTATTATTTGGATGCAATACAAAAACATTTAAATTACTTTTTCCTTTTAAAGCGTCTATAGCAGCTGCACCTGTATCGCCTGAAGTTGCAACAATTATATTAATTTTTTTTTGATCACGTCCTAAATAATATTTATAAAAATTACCTATTAATTGCATAGCGATATCTTTAAAAGCAAGCGTTGGACCATGAAATAGTTC
>CACLTO010000033.1 GCA_902609915.1 uncultured Pelagibacteraceae bacterium | reverse complement strand
AGTAGCGTTAGAAACTACTACACCACCAATATTAACAGGTTTAATTTTTGCTACAGGTGTTAGTGCACCAGTTCTACCAATTTGGATTTCAATTTTCTCTATTTTTGAAATTCCACTATTAGCAGAAAATTTATGTGCTATTGCCCATCTTGGAGCATTCGCAACGTTTCCTAATCTTTTTTGTAATCTAAAATTGTTAACTTTATAAACAATCCCATCAATATCAAAATCAATTTGATCCCTTTTTCTCTCAATTTCATTATAATTCTTCATTAAACTTTTTACTGTTTTTATTGTTTTATTTAAGGGATTTGTTTTAAAACCCCATTCTTTTAGTCTTTTTAAATAGCTATTTTGAGATGACTCTTCTAAACCTATCTCGTGACCAAAAGTGTAAGCAATAAATTTTAATGGAATCTTTTTTGTTTCTTTAGGATCTTTTTGTCTCAAAGAACCTGAGGCAGCATTTCTCGGATTTGCAAATTTATTTTTTAAGTTTTTGAAATCACTGTTTTGAATAAATACTTCACCTCTAATGTCAATTTCCTTTGGAAAACTTTTTAGCTTTATTTCATGTGGTATGTCCTTAATTGTTTTTAAATTTTCTGTTATATCTTCACCCTCTTTTCCGTCGCCTCTAGATAAACCAGTTAAAAACCTACCATTTTTAAAAAATAAAGATGCTGATATTCCATCAATCTTAGGCTCAGCACTATATTCAATATTCAATCCTGGTTCATTGTTAAGAAAATTTAAAATTTTTTTTTCAAAATTCTCGAGATCCTCCTCACTAAATGCGTTACTCAAAGAGAGCATTGGAGTTTTATGTTTGACCTTTTTAAAAATTTTAGATGGTTTAAAACCAACAGAATTAGATGGAGAGTCTTTATGATTTAAAAAATTATATTTTTTCTCTAAGTCAATTATTTCTAACTTTAATTTATCATATTCTAAATCATCAACTAAAGGATTATTTAGACTATAATAGTTTTTGTTATATTTCTGAAGTAATTTGATCTTTTCAAGATATTTTTGACTAATTTTTTCATCAAACATATTTAAAAAAGATTTTTAATTTTACCTAAAATTTTACTTTTTTCTTTTTTGTTTTTTGGAATAGAAACTCTATATTTTTTATTGAAAATTTTATACGTTTCCTCATACCACTCCCCTGAATTGTAATTATATCCTAGTAAGGATGCATATTTAAGAGATTCTTCCTCCATTCCTAATTTATAATAAATCTCAACCAACCTATGTATTGCCTCCTCAACATGAGCAGTTGTCTCATAATTTTCTAATACGTTCTTGAATCTGTTTAAAGCAGGTATCCACTTAGCTTTTTTTATATAATGTCTTCCAATATAAACTTCTTTTGCTGCTAATACATCATTAATTAAATCAATTTTAAATCTCGCATCGTAAGCATAATCAGTCTCTGGATAATTTTTGATAATAAAGTTTAATTCCGTTTTAGATAAAAGGATTGGAGCTAAATCTTTTTTTTCTCCTTCTATAGTTTCATAATAGCACATTGCTAAAAGATAATGAGCATAAGCTTTATTTTTATCTTTTGGATAAGTATCAAAATATCTTTTAAGATTAGATATTGCCAAAGAATAATAATCTTGCATATAGTAAGAATATGACGCCATCAAGACTGATTTTGAAGCCCATTGTGATTGTGGAAACAAAATTTCAGCCTCTAAAAATTTTTTTCCCGCTGCAAAGTAATCGTTAACTTCTATCAAATCCATACCTTTCTTATAAGCTGAGATCATTTCAACTTTTTGATTAGTTTCTCTAATCAGTTGGATATTTTCTTTTTCCTTACTACACCCAATTAAGATGAATAAAGAAAAAAAAATTATTACTAATTTATATTTGGACATATTTCCAATTATATATACTTAAAAAATATTTATAAAGATGAATATTAAATTAAGCTATAGATTTAAGTAAACTTCTATTTATTAATGTATGGGGAAGTGTTCTCTCTTGAATTTCAATTATTGAAAAATTGTCTTTATTTTCAAATACTTTTTTTAATAAATTATTGGTTAAGTAATGGCCACCTTGTGAACATTTAACACTTGCTATCATTCTATATCCACTTGTAAAAAGATCACCAATACAATCAAGTATTTTATGATTAACAAATTCTTTATTATTTCTCAGACCTTCTGGATTTAAAACATCTTCACCTTTAACAACAACAGCATTATCTAAACTCCCACCTTTTGCTAGCCCATTTTTTTTTATTAGTTCAATATCTTCATACAAGCAAAAAGTTCTTGAATTAAAAATTTCTGAAAGATCATCCTCATAAACATTGATTTTATTTCTTTGATCTCCAATAATTTTGTTTTGATACTTTAGTTGGAAATCAATATCCAAACTTAATTTTGAAGGCTCGATCGAAATAAATTTTTCTCCTTTTTTAAATTCTATCATTTTATTTATCTTTATAATCTTAATTGGTTTATTAGAAGATTCTAGTCCTGAAGATAAAATTTTTTCAATAAATAATTTTGCAGATCCATCTAAAATTGGCACTTCTTCATTATCAATCTCTACTAAAACATTATCAATTCCAATTCCAAATAGTGCCCCCATTAAATGCTCTATAGTCGAGACCTTAGCTCCTGAGATATTACTAATGGTTGTGTTCAAGGCAGTATTACTGACATTTAAAAAATTGGGGTAAATGAGATTTTCACCTTTTAGGTCAATTCTTTTAAATACAATTCCTGTATCAGGAGTAGAAGGTTTAATACAAATATTTACTTGTTTTCCACTATGAAGTCCAACACCAGAAAGTGAAACAGCTTTTTTAATAGTTTTTTGGTTTAGTAAAGACATATTGAACTTTTAATCCCTCAAAACTTTAAACAAAAAACAAGAAATATTACGAGAAAATACGAGTTAATTAAAAAAATTAAAGAACTTCTCAAAAAAACTCAATTTTTTCAAGTTTTTATCAGTGATATGCACCTCATTTTCATTAAACCCATTTAAGATTTTTTGTGCAGTTGTAAACAGATTATCATTTTTACTATGTAAAAAACTATCTAGATAATTAAAACTCAATATTCTATCTAAAGATATTTGATATTTGCCAAGAACATCTTCAATAGTTTTTGAAATCTTTTTAGGTAAACATATATAACTAATCTCAATAGAAAGATTTTTACAATTTTTTTTTTCTGGTAAAGTTTGAAAATAAGTTCCATCAATATAAAACT
>CACLTO010000032.1 GCA_902609915.1 uncultured Pelagibacteraceae bacterium | reverse complement strand
TTAATGGGAAATGATCATCTAGTTTGCCCAAAATAACTTCATTTGATGCAGAAATTATTGATTTCGAAATTTTAGGTGATATTTGTTTTTCTTTAAAATGAACTTTCGCGGCAGCCTTTTTAATAATAGCAATAGATTTTATTAATATAGGTCTTACTAAGAACTCGCCTATATCAAAATATTTTTTTGATCTTTGAGTTGACGCCCCCCAATATCTATCGTTTGGTACATTTATTGATCCAATACTGTCAAATTCTTTTCGAAATTTCATTGATAAATAATAAATATATATATATTAAAAATTCCATAACTTATAGGAGCAAAATGACAAATTTTGAGAAAGTTGGTGCTTTTATGAAAACCTTTGGTCAAGAGGTAAAATTGAGACCATCTTTAAGCACTGATAAAATTAATAAATTACGATTAAGTCTTATAAAAGAAGAATTGGATGAATTAAAAGAAGCAATAAGAAAAAAAGATTTAGTTGAGATTGCAGACGCATTAACTGATATTCTTTATGTTACTTACGGAGCAGGACATGCTTTCGGTATCAATCTAGATAGATGTTTTAATGAAGTTCAAAACTCGAATATGAGTAAATTGGATGAAAATGGGAAGCCTATATTTAACGAATTAGGAAAAGTGATGAAAGGACCAAATTATTTTAAACCAAATTTAAAAAAATACCTCAGATAAATTTAGGGGTGTTTTATTGTCCGTTCTAATTCAACTTATAACAGAATATAACACTTTTTGAATAAGTACATACACCTTCTAACTTATACAAAAGATGGATTTAAACGTAACCGTTTTTTCTTTCATTTTTCGAATTTAGCTCTGCAAGAGAGAGATATTCACTTAATACTTTTGTGCTTAATTTGTCGTTAACCATTGGTTTCGGAGATTGATGAAAGAAGTATTCCCAGGGTTGTTGATCTAGTTCATGACCGTTTTTTATAAGTTGTTCATAAAGTTCTGTTCCATAATATGGGGCCAGAACAGACAAAGAGTAATAATCAGCATCAATTTTTTTTGCAAAATCTATTGTCTTTTTTAAGTCTTCATCTGTTTCTCCAGGGAAACCTGCCATAAAATAAGCAGAAAACGGTACGCCTGCTTTTTTTAACATATTAGCTCCTATGAGCATTTCTTCTCTGGTCTCTAGTTTCTTTACTTCAGACAAAATTCTATTACTGCCAGATTCAAATCCAATTTTTACTCTCTCGCATCCTGCCTCAGCCATCAGTTCACATATTTCATCATCGAGGTGGTCTGCTCTAGCTTCACATTTCCATCGCATTTTTAAATTGTCTTTAATCATCATTTTTAGAATTTCTTTAACTCTCTTTTTTTTAACTGTAAAAACATCATCAACAAAATAAACTATAGTATTATCCTCAATTTTTAATTGATCTTTCGAGTCTATATTTGCAGATGCAGAATAATCAAACTGTGTGGGAACATAATAATTATTTTTAAGTAAATGCATTTCTTCTAAAACGGACTGGGGAGATCTTAACCTTGTGGTTTTTCTATCCCAATGAAAAGGGGATGCGCAGTATGTGCATTTATATGGGCACCCCCTAATAGTATTAACATAAGACACGTCCACGTTTTTTTTTTCCACCTCAGGTATATTCCAAAATTTTTGTCTTTCTGGCATCGGCAAAGTATCTATATTTTTTATAACTGGTGCAATTCCAGTTTTAAATAAAATTCCACCCTTGTCTCTAGAAACAACACCGGGAATAAATTTTGGATTTTTATTTTCAACCAATGCCGTAAAAGCTTCTTCTCCTTCTCTCTGAATTGAATAATCTATTGATGTTAAATCTTTAAGAATATTCGAGTCTAAAGTAGCATGCACACCTCCGACTACTTGTTTAATTGTAGGATCTGCTTTTTTTACTTTATCTGAAATAATTTTAATTGCGCTTATATTTGCTGTATAAGAGGTGTAACCTACCCAATCAGGTTTAAATCTTACGATATTATGTTTGACTTCATGCCAAATAGCATTGTCTTCATCTCTAAAGTAGTTTTTATAAGAATCAAAATTAGAAAATATTTTTTTAACTTTAATGTACCCAGTGTCACTTACGTAATCAGCATTGTATAGCCAAGCGTCATGGTCTCTTTTATTTAAGTAAGAAGCGATATAAGCAATACCAAGTGAATTTGCATTATATTTTGATCCTAACAATCTATAAAAAGGCGGATTTACCAATAGAACTCTTGCCATTTTTATCAATAACATAATCAATATGTTAGTTCAATGTGGTAAAAACCATTAATTTAGTAGTTTTTAACCTAGGCGCATAGTCCGTGCATAATAAATATTTTTTGAAAAGTGAAGTGGTACAACGAATTGTACCACTCCTAGAACGTTCTGTTGCCAGGTGTTCTAAACCCCGTTTACTTAATTAACTTTGTTAATTAAGCAGCAAGTGCGTAACTTTCGTTAGCAATTATAAATTAGCCCTTTACGGAGGAACAATTCCGAACGAAAGAATAGCTTTTAGTCACTCGTCGAATCTAGTTCACCCCCATAAGTTGTAAATGGTGGAGGTGGTGGGTACTGCCCCCACGTCCGCAATGGTTATTACGAAATTCGTTTATCGTCATAGTTGGAAATCCAACTTTATTAATATAAAAGGAAATGCAAGAGATTCAATAACATTCATGAAATTAACTAAAGAACAACAAGAAGATATAAAAAATCAACAATTACAAAGCAATTCAACAAAAAGAGTAACTTCACCTGAATTAGAAAAAATTCTTTATGAGGCGTTGCCAGCTCTTGATCATGGTTTTGTAAGGGTTGTTGATTATATGGGAGATGATACTTCAATTGTTCAGTCAGCTAGAGTTTCGTATGGCAAAGGCACCAAACAAGTTTCTACAGATGCAGGTTTAATTAAATACTTAATGCGCCATTGGCATAGTACACCATTCGAGATGTGTGAAATTAAATATCATATTAAACTACCAATTTTTATTGCTCGTCAATGGATTAGACATAGAACTGCAAATGTAAATGAATATTCTGCAAGGTATTCAATTTTAGATAAAGAATTCTATTTACCAACAAAAGAAAATCTTGCTGCTCAATCAAAATCTAACAGACAAGGAAGAGGAGATGTTTTAGAAGGTGATCAAGCAAATGAAGTTTTGGAACTTTTAAAGAACGATGCTGAGAGAACGTATGCAAATTATGAAATGATGCTTAATCAAAAATATGATGGATCTACTATTGATGAAGATAAAAAAGGTTTGGCAAGAGAACTTGCGAGAATGAACTTAACACTAAATACTTATACTCAATGGTATTGGAAAA
>CACLTO010000031.1 GCA_902609915.1 uncultured Pelagibacteraceae bacterium | reverse complement strand
ATATTGGATTCTCTCTCAATTCTGATCAATCAAATTTAAATTTTATTTATTTGATACTGGTGATAATAGGAGGTTCATTTTTTTCAACCAGCTCTGGTTTAAGATTCATTAAAATTTATTCACTTTTAAAATTTTCTTTGAATCAAATTTTATCATTTAGTAGACCAAAAAATGTATTTATGAATAAACTTATTTTTACTAAGATTAATTTCAATCTTGAAGAAATTAATAAATATTTTTTGTCAATAATAATATTCATTTCATCTTTATTTTTCTTAGCATCATTATTAAGTTTAAATGGTATGGATTTTATTAGTTCATTTAAATTATCTATTTTAACTTTAATGAATACTGTCAATTCTTCAATTTATGGTTTAGATAATCTAAATTTTAATAGTCTTGAATTTTTTACAAAATATTGTCTTATTTTCTTTATGATTGTCGGTAGAATTGAGTTATTAACAATTTTTCTTTTAATAAGAAAATTTCTTTTTAAAAATTAGATAATTATTGTATACGTATGTTTAAATCAGTTGCGCCCTTAGCTCAGCTGGATAGAGCATCGGTTTTCTAAACCGAGGGTCGGAGGTTCGAATCCTCCAGGGCGCGCCATTATGAGACCAAAATGGGTTACTATGTGCTATTATCAATACTGTTTTGAATTAATTTTATCTTGAACAGTTATTTCTTACATGCTTAAATTATATATATTCAAAAGTAATTTTGAATTATTTGTTAACAAATAAATAAACAATAGGAAGAAATATGTTTAAATACTTAAAACAATTAACTTCTTTAGTTGCTATGGTAGCTGTGTTGTTCACTTTTACAACAGAGTCTATGGCTGCTAAAAAATCTAAAACACTTAAAAACACTCAAAAAAAGGGTTTTGTAAGATGTGGAGTATCTCAAGGTCTTCCAGGATTTTCTAATGCTGACGCTGCAGGAAATTGGACTGGTATAGATGTTGATGTATGTAGAGCGGTAGCTGCTGCAGTATTAGGTGATGCAAACAAAGTTAAGTTTACACCACTAAGTGCTAAAGAAAGATTTACAGCTTTAACTTCTGGTGAGATAGATATCTTATCAAGAAACACAACTTGGACACTTTCTAGAGATGCTGATATCGGACTTACTTTCGTTGGAGTAAATTTCTACGATGGTCAAGGTTTCATGGTTAGAAAAAGTTCTGGTATTACTTCAACTAGCCAATTCAAAGATGGTATCTCAGCTTGTACAAACATTGGTACAACAACTGAGTTAAATATGAGAGACTTTTTTAATTCAAAGGGTATCAAATATGAACCAGTAGCTTTTGAAAAAGCTGATGAAGTTGTAGCTGCATATGATGCGGGTAGATGTGATACATACACTACTGATAAATCGGGTCTTGCTGCTCAAAGAACAAAAATGTCTAATCCAGATGAACACTTGGTATTACCTGAAACTGTTTCTAAAGAGCCTTTAGGTCCAGTGGTAAGACAAGGTGACTCAGTATGGGAAGACATCGTAAGATGGTCTTTAAATACTATGATCGAAGCTGAAGAGTACGGTATTACTTCAGCAAATGCTGACATGATGAAAACTTCGGATAATCCTGCTATCAAAAGATTGGTTGGTGCTGAAGGTGAAATGGGTGCAGCATTCGGTTTAGACAATGAGTGGAACTTAAGAATTATCAAACAAGTTGGAAATTATGGTGAAAGTTATAAGAGAAATATAGCTGACACTGGTATTTTACCAGATAGAGGTCCAAATGAATTATGGACTAAAGGTGGTATTTTATACGTTCCACCATCAAGATAATTTAAGTTATAAATTACTTAAAAAGGGCTAGATTTTTCTAGCCCTTTTTTTTTAAAGTCATATATAATCTTCAACGTGAATTTCAAACTAAAAGATATAGGTCCACAATTAATGACAGTCATTGCTGTTGTTCTTGTCTTTGGTTTTTTTACTTATAATGCACAAGTCAATATGGAGAATAGAGGTATTGATTTTGGTTATGGATTTTTATCACAAGAGTCCTCTTTTGATGTTCAATTTTCTTTAATTGAGTATGACGGATCCCATTCATATTTTAGAGCTTATTTAGTTGGTTTACTAAATACTATCCTTGTTTCAGTGATTGGAATTTTTTTTGCTACTATTCTGGGTGTAATTGTTGGTATAGCAAGGCTATCACCTAATTATTTAATAAATAAATTTGCTGCTTTTTATGTAGAATTTTTTAGAAATATACCCTTACTTTTACAAATATTTTTTTGGTATTTTGCTGCTTTAAGGGCTTTACCACTACCACAAGATGCTGAAGCAATGTTTGGAATTGCATTTTTAACAATAAAAGGCCTGTTTGTTCCTGCTTTTATTTGGCAAAATTTTAATATTTTTTTTTATTCGATAGTTGCTGCAATTATTGCGATATTAGTAATACGCTATCAAGCAAAAAAATTGCAAGAAACTCAAGGTAAACAAACGCCAGTTTTACTTATATCGATAGGTTTAATTTTAATTTTACCTCTTATAAGTTTCTTGATAGGTGGAGTAAGATTATCATTTGAGGTTCCTGTTTTAAAACAGTTAGCAACAACATCATTCATTTATGAGGGAGGTGTAAGTTTACCTCCTGAATTGATAGCTCTAGCGTTATCTTTATCTTTATACACTGCAACATTTATAGCTGAATGTGTTAGAGCAGGAATTCAAGGTATTGGTAAAGGCCAAAAAGAGGCTGCAGCATCGATTGGTTTAACTCCAAATCAAGTACTTAAGTTAGTAGTGATGCCCCAGGCTTTAAGGATAATAATACCACCAACAACAAACCAATATCTTAATCTTACTAAGAATTCTTCACTAGCTGCAGCTATAGCATATCCTGATCTAGTACTTGTTTTTGCTGGAACAGCTCTAATGCAAACAGGTAAGGCAATCGAAATAGTATCTATTACAATGCTTACATATTTATCTCTAAGTATAGCAATTTCATTATTTATGAATTGGTACAATAACAAAATAGCAATTCAGGAAAAATAATGTCTAAAATAAATTTTTTAAAACCAAATAAATCTAATCTTTATACTTTCTTATATTTAGGTACTTTTTTGTTTTTTATTAGTGTTATAGATGTTCTTTTAAACTCATTCTTCAGTTTAAACATAACAAGTTTTTTACCTGGTTATTTAAGTTTTTCATTGCCATTAATAGTCGGCTTTATTGGTCTTTATTTCATAAGAATTGAGTTAAGTGGCATCAGACAATTAGATCTACTTAATAAGCATATTAATACCAACAACTTTAATGCGATATTATCATTATTAATCATATTTATAATTCTAAAGTCAATTCCACCAATTCTAAGCTGGTTTTTTATTGATGCTAGTTTTGCAGGTGACTCAAAAGATGTTTGCACTGGAACAGGCGCTTGTTGGACATATATAAAAGTTTGGATAAGAAGATTTATGTATGGAATGTATCCGAATGGTGAACAATGGAGGATAAACTTATCATTTATTGCTTTAGCCTTACTCGGATCAGTTGGGTATTTTGCAACAGATAGATTTAAAAAATACCTAACTTTGTACTATGTTATAATTTATCCTTTTATTGCATTTTTATTTATTTTTTTCTTTATTTCAGGAGGTCCAGTATTTTTTGATTTTTCATATGGAATAATTGCTGCAATACTTTCTATAATAATTGGTTTTTTTATTCCAAGTAAATTCAAGTTTTATTATT
>CACLTO010000030.1 GCA_902609915.1 uncultured Pelagibacteraceae bacterium | reverse complement strand
GGGTGATGCTTTTGAGAGTATAAAGACAGTTAACGAAGATACATATGATCATATTTTTGTAGATTTGAATGATGATCAATTTTGTATAGATCTTGCTGCCAAAAATATGGACTCTTTAATAAGGATACTTAAACCCAAAGGAGTTATTACTGCGCAGGTAGGAAGCCAAGATAAAAAACCTCTTCAAGTTGAAAATTGGTTAAATATATTTAATCATCATTTTGGAAATACAAATTTAGCTAGAGTTTATATACCTAGTTTTGATTGCTCATGGAATTTTTCCTCATCAATTAATCATTAATTTTTTCTTTTTAATACTGTTAATTTGTGAAATACTTATTTTTTTATTAAAGGAGAAATAATGAATATATTTAAAAAAACTATTTTTTCAGCTCTATTTTCTTTATTAATTATAGGAAATGTAAGTGCTGATAAAATAAAAATTGGAACAGAAGGTGCTTATCCTCCATGGAACTCAAAAAATGAGGCAGGTAAGTTAATAGGATTTGAAGTCGAATTAGCTTACACACTATGCAGATATATTGGGGAACAATGTGTAATAGTTGAGCAAGATTGGGATGGAATGATCCCAGCTCTAATCATGAGAAAGTTTGATGCAATAATGGCTGGAATGTCAATTACTGCAGAGAGACAAAAAGCAATAAGCTTTTCTCAAGGTTATGCAGATGAAGTTGCATCTTTAGCTGTAATGAAAGGTTCAAGTCTTGAAGGTTTAGACACACCAGCGGGTATTAATTTAACTAAACCAAATTCAGATGCTAAAAAAGCTTTAAAAACACTTACTGGAGCATTAGCAGGTAAAACTGTTTGTGTTCAAACTGCTACAATTCACCAAAACTTTTTGGACTCAGGTGATGTAGGAAAAGTAAATGTAAGAACTTATAAAACTCAAGATGAAGTTAATCTAGATTTAGCTTCAGGACGATGTGATGCTGCATTAGCTGCTGCTGTTGCATTCAGTGATTATGCAGAAAAATCTGGTAAGCCAGTTGTTTTAACTGGACCAACTTTCTCAGGTGGTGCATTTGGTAATGGTGTTGGAGTTGGTATTAGAAAAGATGATACTGAACTTTTAAATGCATTTAACAAAGCAATCGATAAAGCGAGAAAAAACGGAGACATTAGTAGAATTGCTACTAAGTGGTTTGGTTTCGACGCTTCTATGTAATTAAATTTTAGATTTGGCGACTATAATGTATAGTCGCCAATCTGTATGGAACTTCTAGCATTTGGAGATACTGGTTGGGGTGATGAATTATTTTATGCAACCTTGATGACCATAGCTGTTTCGATAACAGCAATGTTTATAGGTTTTCTTTTTGCATTAATTTTTACTCCATTAAAATTATCTAAAAATAAGTTTTTAAATTTTATCGCAAATTCTTACACAACAATAATAAGAGGTGTTCCAGAATTATTAGTAATTTATCTTTTCTTTTTTGGTGGCACTGGTGCGGTTATGTTTGTTGCATCAATATTTGGTTATAACGAATATATTGAGATAAATGCATTTATCACAGGGGCTTTTGCAATTGGAATAATCTCTGGTGCTTATTCAACTGAAGTTTTTAGAGGAGCAATCCAATCAATTGATAAAGGTCAGTTCGAAGCTGCCAATGTATTGGGCCTCAATAAATTTGGAAAATTTTTTAAAATTATTTTACCTCAAACCTTGAGGTTAGCCATTCCAAATCTAAGTAACGTTTGGCAAATAACACTTAAAGATACTTCTTTGATTTCTGTAACAGGTTTAGTTGAAATAATGAGGCAGTCCTATATTGCAGCGGGCTCTACGAGAGATCCTCTGTTTTTTTACTCATTTGCTGCAGTTTTGTATTTATTACTTACCTTTGTAAGCATGAAATTGATAAATAGATTAGAAGTAAAATATAGTAGGGGGTATTAATGGATCTTGAGTTAATGATTAATAGTTTACCGAAGTTATTAAATGCAGCAGTGATAACTTTAAAGCTTCTCTCGGTTTCTTTAATAATTGGATTATTCATTGGCTTATTTTTTGCAATTCTAAGATTAAATAAAAATATATTTATCAATAGATTTGCTTATGGATATTCGTATGTATTTAGAGGCACTCCACTTTTGGTTCAAATTTTTATAATTTATTTTGGATTAGGTCAGATTGAATATTTAAGATCGACAGTGTTATGGGTAATTTTAAAAGAACCATATTGGTGTGCAATTATTGCTTTTGCTCTAAATACAGGTGCTTACACTTCTGAGATATTAAGATCAGCATTTCAAACAATTAAACCTGGAATAGTGGAGGCAGGAAAAAGCCTAGGTATTTCAAATAAAGTAATCTTTTATAAAATTCAAATTCCTATTGCTATCAGACAATCTTTACCAGCCTATGGTAATGAAATAATCTTAATGATGAAAGGAACTTCTTTAGCAAGTACAGTCACGATAATGGACCTTACAGGTGTTGCAAAATATATAATTTCAACAACTTTTAAACCAATTGAAGTATTTATAGTTGCGGGTGGAATTTATCTATTTATGACTTTTATCATTCACAACGTAATTAAATTTTTAGAGAAAAAATATAGTTTTAATTAAAGCACTACTAAATCTAATTTTTGTTTACCAAGTCTTTCATTACTATCCTCTGTAACTAAGTAAGTTTCACCTAGGTTCATGGCTAAATTATTCGTAGAATCCATTAAGATCATATGTAGGAAGAACACATTACCTGGTTCTATTACATACGGATTGCCAGTGTATAGCATAGGCCAATCCATCCAGTTTGGAGAAAAAGTATTTCCCAATGAGTAACCACATGCGTTCATTCGAGCTTTTTTAAAACCAAGATTATCAAATGTTTTTGCATGAATATCAAAAACTTCTCCAATTTTATTTCCAGGTTTTAATTTACTTTCACAATTTTTAAGAGCTTCAACACATGCTTCATGCATTTTATGATGTTTAGGATCTGCTTTACCAATAGGGATAGTTCTAAACATTGCAGAATGGTAATGTCTATAAGTACCAGCCCATTCAATAGTTAATTGATCTTGTTTATCTAAAATTTGTTTTTCTGCTTGATAACGACAAAGCAATGCATTTTTACCAGAACCAATTATAAATTCATTAGCAGGATAATCTCCACCACCTTCGAATATAACTTTATTCATTTCTGCTAATATCTTAGACTCACTTACTCCAACTTTTGCATGTTTCCATACTTCGTCTAAGGCTTTATCCGCAAGCTCTGCAGCTTTTTTAACATAAACAATTTCCTCTTTAGATTTTATTACTCGTAATTTTGTTATTAAGTCTGATTTATCTTCAAGAGAACAATAATTTTCTAAAGATTTGTTTAATCGAAGAGCGTTACGACCAGTTAAACCATAAGCCTCATATTCAATTCCTAATTTTGTTCCTTTAAGATTTAATTCATTTAAAATGGCTTTAAGATCATCAGTTGGATTTGATCCATCTTTATCAACCCATATCCTAATATCTTCTATGTTGGATGTATTTTGAGCTTGTCTCAAATCAGGAGCTCTTGTGAGCAATATTATATTTCCGCTTTTATCTAAAACCAATGTCTGAAAAAAAACATAACCAAAGGTATCGTATCCAGTTAACCAATACATAGACTCTTGTCTAAACATCAAAAGAGCGTCAAGGTTTTGCTCTTTCATCGAATTTAAAACTTTATTTTTTCTGCTAGAAAACTCCTCTTTTGAAAAATGTAGCGCCATTAGAATGATTTAGTAACT
>CACLTO010000029.1 GCA_902609915.1 uncultured Pelagibacteraceae bacterium | reverse complement strand
ATTTAATCTAAATTCACTTAAAATTCACTTACCTTAATTCTACTTCCTTCCTTTCTATCGCATTAGTAAACGATTTTTATTTTTTGAAAAATCTAAGTAAAATTAAAATTTATTGAAAATAAATGAGATTTCAGTGGTGCCCCCGCACGGATTCGAACCGCGGACCTATTGATTACAAATCAATTTTCTTTTTTTAAATAAGTATTATTTTTAAACGCTTTAAGAAATTTTCATTCAGTTTGACTGCACTATGTCTGCAGTGATAAAGTTTTTTAGTGAATATAGATACTAACTTTAACGTTTATAATGATACACCAAAAGGTAGGGACCCTGATAGTCATAGTCCCACTCTAAGAAATTATCATAAATTCTTGTGGAGCAAAAAACTCCCAAATGGTTTGCTATTTAAACTAGATGAAACTATTCCAATGCGACTTCATCATAAATCAGATTTAGGTGAATTTGTTTTTTCAAGTGATTCAATTGCACATACCTATAGCAATATAAAAAGCACAACGAATATTATTAAAGAAATAAATACAAAGGAGTTAGAGAAATTTGTTTCTTTATGTAGCACAATAGGTGGTTATATAATTTTTCCATCTGAAAGAATCAATAATAAAATGACAATTAATGGAGCACGAGGGGTTAATAAAAAGATAAGAGATAGATTTGATTTAACACTAGAGTGTATTAGAAGATATTACATTAAAGAGGACAGTCCATTAAATGAGACTTTTGAAAGGTATAAACAATTTTTTAATTTGTTTGATAGTTTTCAGGGATATGTTGATTTTTTTCTACTTCAAGATTTAGTCTCAAATGATTATTCATCTATTAAATATTTTATACCTTTTGAATCTTTCGAGAATTATCCTTTACCAAATGACATTGCAGAATATCAGCAATATAAGTATAATTTATCAAAATTTATTTTGGCACGAAGTCAAAGAATGAAAAATTAAAATAAATGAAAAAAGCTTTAGGCACATTAGAAAAAGTTGATTTAAGAGAAGTTTGGGAAAGTGAAAATGAAGATTTCACTCCATGGTTAGCCAGAGAAGAAAATATTAATAAACTAGCTCAAAAAATTGGACTAGATTTAGAGGTTGAAGCTCAAGAAAAAAGGGTAGGTAAATTTAGAGCAGATATTCTTTGTAAAGATATAAATACTGATAATTGGGTGTTGATTGAAAATCAATTAGAAAAAACAAATCATGGACATCTTGGTCAACTACTAACATATGCAACTGGATTGGATGCCGTAACGATAGTTTGGGTTGCTGCAACTTTTAATGAAGAACATAAAGCAACTTTAGACTGGCTAAATAAAATAACTGATGAAAACTATAATTTTTTTGGATTAGAAATTGAATTATATAAAATAGAGGACTCCAAAATTGCACCAAAATTTAATCTTGTATGCCAACCAGATAATTGGTCTCAAAGTATTTCAAGAGAAGCAAAAAGGATTGAGCAGGGTGAAGTTTCAGAAACTAAATTGAAGCAATATAAATTTTGGACAGAACTTGGAAAAGAGTTACAAGCTGCAGACACACCTCTAAAACTTCAAAAAGTTTACCCTCAACATTGGACAAATATTGCAGTTGGTAAAACTGGTGTTCATTTAGGAGCTACATTCAATACACAGCAAGAAAGAGTGAGTGCTCAGTTATATATTATTAAAAACAAAAATTGGTTTAAAGAATTAGAAAGTCAAAAAGATATAATTGAAAAAGAATTAGGGGAAAAATTGAGTTGGCAACTATTACCCGAAAAAGCAGCATCAAGAATTGCATTGTATAGGTCCAATTCAGATATAGAGAATACAGATGATTGGAAAGAAATGTTAAAATGGCTTGTTCTCAAGCTAGAAAAACTTCGTATAGTTTTTTCTCCAAGATTAAAAAATCTTAGATTAGATAGTGAAGAGGGTAATTAAAAAAAATTTTTAAACGACCACTTGATCTAAATGCAATCTGTCTGCAATATGTCTGTACTATAAAGTTAGATTAATTAAAAATCTTATTTTGCAAAAAAAATTAACGTTGATTTTATTGAGTGATGGTGCCCCCGCACGGATTCGAACCGCGGACCTATTGATTACAAATCAATTGCTCTACCAGCTGAGCTACAAGGGCATTCGTATTAACGAAGTTTTTAATGTTAAAACTCAATTAAATCAACACTTAAAAGATTTGCTTATTAAAAGGTAATTCTCGTATTTGTAACTTTGTACCTTGTTGTAGGCCATTTGTGACTAATCTGTCAGTTCTTGTCGGTGTGGGAGTTTAATCTATAAATTTAAAAATTTTTATTATTGATTTCTTATTAGAGGATAAACTTTAGGATTTAGATATTTTAAGTTAGTTAATAATATCAAAACCAATGTAATAAAACCAATTGAAAGTCCTAAATAAATTAAAATCTTAAAGTCAAACATCCACACTAATTCAAAAATATTTTCCATAATAAATTTTGAACCAATCACAGCAAAGAATACTGCAATTAAAATTACAGATTTAAAGATAATGATGAATTCAATTAAAGATGAAAAAATAATGTGTTTTTTTGAAAAACCTAAAATTTTGAAAACCAAATTTTGATACTCTTTTACTTTTCCCTGAACCATAATTGCACTTGAAATTACGATTAAGCCTATAATAATGGTAATCGCTGAAATTAATGTAACTGCAATAAATACTTTATTTAAAACAGCTGTAACTTTTGATAAATAATCTGCAATTTTAATCATTGATAAGCTTGGCATGATTTCAAGCATTTCAGTTTCATCAAATTTATTTGAATTAAATTTTGCAGTAGCCAAATACTCATGTGGAATATTTTTTGCAAATTGAGGGTTAAATAACATTGCAAAGTTGATACTTAAATCTCGATAATCAACTTCTCTAAAATTTACTACTTTCCCTTCAATTTCACGTCCATAAACATTTAAAGTAAAGATATCACCCAACAGTATGTTAAAATCCTTAGCGACTTTTGCATCTAAAGATATTTGAAGTTGATCTGGATTTAATAAATCCCACCATTCACCTTCTAAAATTGAGTTATCTTCAGGCACATTTTCTACCCACGAGGATCTTCGTTCACTAGCAATAACCCAGTAACTGTCATTATCTGGTTTAATATAAGTATTAGGATCAATACCATTAATTTTTACAATACCAGATGAAACCATTGGTACAATTTCAATAGATGCATTTGGATCCATATTTAAAATACCTTGTTCAAATTTCTCTCTTTCTCCTTTTTGAATACCGACAAAGAAATAATCAGGTGCAATATCAGGAATAGATTTAGCAATTTCTCTTTGAAAATTTGTACCAACTAAAGCTAAAGTTAATAACAAAGTAACCCCTAAGCCAAGAGACATAACTGTAATAGGAGTTATACTTTTTGTCTGAGTGATATTTTTAATTGAAACTTTTAAAGAAATTATTGAACTTGATTTAAATTTTTTAAGGAAAAAAATGATTAATTTAGAAAGTAAGAAAAATACAATTAAACAAACAAAAAAAGCAGCAAAGTAACCCAAGCTATAAGAAGGTTGTTCAGATCCAATCGTGAATAATAAAATTAAGATAGATAATAAAACAAAGCTTAGAACAACTGATCTTTTAGAATAATAAAATTGAAGGTTTTGAAATACGTTTCTAAATAAATTAGAGGCTTTTACTTGATCTATTGAACTAATTGTTGGAATAGAAAAAATTATAAGAATTAGCAAACCCACTAAAAATATTTTTAAAAAATTAAGTAATGAAAACACTGGATAAACGTTCAATCCCAATCCATCAGATAAATATTTATCTACTATTGGCACAATTAAAAAACTTGATCCATAAGCAACTACAGTGATGATGAATAAAAGTATAAATAACTGAAGGTAATATAGTTTTTTAATATTGCCTGAATAAAAGCCAACCGCCTTTCTTACAGCAATAGACATGTTGTTTTGATTGATAAAAGAAAGCAGGGTATTTGCGATTCCAATGCCTGCAATTAACATTGCACTGATTGATACAAGAGATAAAAATTGAGAAAAATTATTAATAATTCTCTTTATTCCACTAGCGGAATTTTCAGGATATCTAAGCTTTACTTTTTGATCGTCTTTAAAAATTTCTTCAATTCGTTGTTCAATTTCTTCTGGTTTATCTTTTTCGTTAAATTTTACTTTGTATTCATAGTTTAAAAAGCTTCCAATTCCATTTAGTTTTAAAATTTCTAAAGTTTGTTTTCCTGCTAAAGCCCAATCTCCAAATGCAACAAATCCACTAACATCTGGTACTGATTTAATAATTCCAATTACTGTAAAGTTTTGATCTTGAACTTTTACTTTTTCATTAATTCTTATATTAAGGGTATTTGATAAACTTTCATTGATAAGGATAGAGTAAGGTTCTTTTTGCATTCTTTCATAAGCACCAATTGGCTCATAAACAACATTTCCATATAAAGGATATTTTTTATCCACAGTTTTAATTCTAGTAAATAATGATTTATTTTTTTCTCTTCCTGTTGTTGAAAGCATAGTACTGAACTCAATCATTTGAGAAACAGCTGCAAATTTTTTTACCTGATTAACTAAATCTAAATTTCCTGGATTACGATTATAATCAATCTCTAAATCTCCACCCAAA
>CACLTO010000028.1 GCA_902609915.1 uncultured Pelagibacteraceae bacterium | reverse complement strand
ATTTATGATGGCACATGCAATATTTTTTTATGCTTTTTCAATTATTGCAGTAATTTCAGCTATCATGGTTACAGTTTCAAAAAATACCGTCCACTCTGTTTTTTTTCTAATTTTAGATTTTATAAGTATTTCATGTCTATTTATAATGATAGGAGCAGAGTTTCTAGGAATGATAATGCTGATTGTTTACGTAGGTGCAGTTGCAGTATTATTCTTGTTTGTTGTCATGATGCTAAATGTTGCTCAACAAAAAAATCAATGGTTCATCTCTAAAGAAAACTCTGGTCACATTCCTGTAGGCTTAATAATAAGTACAATAATATTTTTTGAACTTATTATTGTTGTAGGTGGATGGAAATACAAACCTGAATTGTTAAATCCTACTATTTCTAAAGTTTCTAATGAAATTAGTAATACTCACTCATTGGGCCAGGTTTTGTATACAGATTATATTCATATTTTTCAAATAAGTGGAATGATCTTATTAATTGCGATGATAGGAGCAATTGTCCTAACTTTTAGACAAAGAGAGGGAGTTAAGACACAAAGTTACTTGAAACAAATTTCTAGAGAAAGATCGCAGGGAGTTGAGGTTTTGGAAGTTCCTTCTAATAAGGGAGTTAAGATCGATGACTGATATAGGTCTAGGACACTATCTAACTTTAGGGGCGGTAATCTTTAGTATTGGAGTTATTGGAATTTTTTTAAATCGAAAAAATATTATAGTGATTTTGATGAGTATTGAGTTAATTCTTTTAGCCGTAAATATCAATCTAGTGTCATTTTCAATTTATCTTGACGATTTAACTGGTCAAGTATTTACACTATTTATTTTAACTGTTGCCGCTGCAGAAGCTGCAATTGGTCTTGCAATAATAGTAGTCTATTATCGAAATGCTGGAACTATTCGGGTTGAAGAAATAGATAAATTAAAAGGATAAAATGGAAATTTCAATAATTGCGTTACCGTTAATCGCTGCAATTATATCTGGCTTCTTTGGTAAGTTAATAGGCGATAGAAATTCCGAGATTGTTACTAGCTTATTAGTATCTATATCAGCAATTCTCTCAGCGTTAGTCTTGTATGAAGTAATTGTTAATCAATATGAGGAAAATATAGTAATCGCCAAATGGATAAATTCTGGTTCACTGGATGTGAATTGGTCTATGAAAATAGACGCATTGTCTGCAGTAATGCTAGTTGTTGTAAATTTTATTTCTGCATTAGTTCACATCTATTCAATTGGATACATGTCCCATGATCCCCACAAACCTAGATTTATGGCATACTTATCTCTGTTTACTTTTGCGATGTTAATGTTGGTAACGGCTGATAATTTCATTCAATTATTTTTTGGTTGGGAAGGGGTAGGTCTTTGTTCCTACTTTTTGATCGGTTTTTGGTTCAAAAAAGAAACTGCAAATGCGGCAGCAATCAAAGCATTTGTTGTGAATAGAGTTGGAGATTTTGGCTTTGCTCTAGGTATATTTTTGATTTTTTATTTATTTGGCACAGTTAATTACACAGAGGTTTTTGATCAAATCCCAAAAGTTGTAGATGAAAAACTTAATTTTTTAGGTATTCAAATTAATGCCATAGATTTAGTTTGTATTCTATTATTCATTGGTGCTATGGGTAAATCGGCTCAAATCTTTTTACATACTTGGTTACCAGACGCGATGGAGGGACCAACGCCTGTTTCAGCTTTGATCCACGCAGCCACTATGGTTACAGCTGGAGTTTTTCTAGTTGTTAGATGTTCGCCGATATATGAATATTCAGAGTTAGCTTTAAATATCGTTACAATAATTGGTATGAGTACCGCTTTTTTTGCAGCGAGTGTAGCTTTAGTTCAAACAGATATAAAAAAAATCATAGCCTATTCCACATGTAGTCAATTAGGTTATATGTTTTTTGCAGCTGGTGTAGGTGCATATAATGTTGCAATGTTTCATTTATTTACTCATGCATTTTTTAAAGCATTACTATTTCTTGGATCAGGGTCTGTAATTCACGCATTTAAAGATGAGCAAAATATAAATAATATGGGAGGAGTATGGAAAAAATTGCCTTACACTTATGCTTTAATGATAATAGGAACTTTAGCATTAACAGGTTTCCCTTTCCTATCTGGTTTTTATTCTAAAGACGCGATTATAGAATTTGCATATTTAAGTGGTACTACTACTGGTTACTATGCAGCTGGAATAGGTATTTTAACAGCTTTTTTAACGTCAATTTATTCGTGGAGACTGATATTTAAAACTTTTCATGGAAAATATAACAACAAAGAAATTAAAATTGAGCAGACACATGAGTCACCAATAGTTATGTTAATACCTTTGGTATTATTATCTATAGGAGCAATTTTTTCTGGATTTATTTTTAAAGATTTATTTATAGGTTATGAAGGAATCAATAATTTTTGGAAAGAATCGATTTTCTTTTTAGAACCTTTAAGTACTGAACATCCACCATTATGGTTTTTAATTTTAACTCCAACTCTAGTAACATTATCAATACCATTTGCTTATTATTTATTTGTAAAAAATAAAAGTTTTCCAACTCAATTAGTAAATATAAATAAACCATTATATGAATTTTTATTCAATAAATGGTATTTTGATGAAATTTACGATATTTTATTTATAAAATCTTCTAAAAAATTTGGATTATTTTTATGGAAATTTTTTGATATTAAAGTTATCGATGGCTTTGGACCAGATGGTATATCTGGATTAATTAAAAAGTTATCTATTAAAGCTAACAAATTCCAAAGTGGTTATATTTATCAATATGCATTTGTAATGTTACTCGGTTTTTCTGCTTTTTTAACTTTCTTAATTGTTAGATAATGAACTTCCCAATTCTTTCATCACTAATACTTCTGCCTTTCATTGGAGCGTTATTTTTATTTTTTACAAAAAGTAGAAATGACAACAAAATTACTGTTAAATATGTTGCTTTATTTACATCTCTTGTAAATTTTTTCCTCTCTCTTTATCTATGGGTTTTATTTGACCAAACTACATCAGCATTTCAATTTGTAGAGAATAGAGTCTGGATTAAAGGTTTGATTAATTATAAAGTAGGAGTTGATGGAATTTCAATACTTTTTATAATTCTCACAACATTCATTACTCCTCTGTGTATAATCTCAGTAAATAATTCTATTAATATAAGACTTAATGAATTTCTAATAGCCATTTTAATTATGGAAACTTTCATGATTGGAGTTTTTTGTTCCTTAGACCTTGTAGTTTTTTACTTATTTTTTGAAGCTGGATTAATTCCAATGTTTTTAATTATTGGAATTTGGGGTGGCTCTAGAAGAGTTTATTCTGCCTTTAAGTTTTTTTTATTTACTCTTTTAGGTTCAGTTCTAATGTTAGTGGCTATAATTTCAATTTACTGGATTACAGGTACCACAGATGTTACCCAACTTTATGATCTAGGTATAGATGTCAAATATCAAAATCTTTTGTGGCTTGCTTTCTTTAGTTCTTTTGCAGTAAAAACACCAATGTGGCCGGTTCATACTTGGTTGCCAGATGCACATGTTGAAGCCCCAACTGCAGGGTCTGTTTTATTAGCTGCTATTCTACTTAAAATGGCAGGATATGGCTTTATAAGATTTTCTCTGGGACTTTTTCCCTCAGCTTCCGAAGTTTTTACTCCATTAATTTATACATTAAGTGTAATAGCAATTATTTTCACATCATTAATTGCTTTGATGCAAGAAGATATGAAAAAATTAATTGCATATTCCTCTGTTGCGCATATGGGTTTTGTTACTTTGGGAATTTTTACAATTCAACAACAAGGGATTGAAGGTAGTATAATTCAAATGGTAAGTCATGGCCTTGTATCAGCCGCTTTATTTTTATGTGTTGGTGTAGTCTATGATCGTATGCACTCGAGATTAATAACAACTTATGGCGGTATTGTAACTATTATTCCTAAATATGCAGTTTTATTTATGTTATTTACTTTAGCAGCATTAGGATTACCAGGAACAAGTGGTTTTGTTGGTGAGTTTTTAATTTTAATGGCTGCTTTTAAAGATAATTTTTTAGTTGCAGTATTAGCTAGCTTAGGTGTTATTATAGGAGCAGCATATATGCTTTGGTTATATAAAAGGGTTATTTTTGGAAAGTTAATCAACTCAGAATTAAAAAAAATGATTGATTTAAATAGATCAGAGGCGTTCACACTCATCTGTTTGGCTATTCCAACTTTGTTTTTTGGTTTTTATCCTGAGCCACTAATAAATACAATAGAAGTTTCTGTAAATGATTTAATTGATACTTACAATTTTAGCATAGCTAGCAAACAATGAACAATATTGAATTAATAGTCCCAGAAATTTTTATTGCTTTATCAATCATGTTTTTACTTATCTTGGGAGTTTTCAAAAAAAATAGTTCTAAAATTATTCATAATATATCGTTGTTAGTTTTATTAATTACCGCAGTGATTACTTTTAATGAAACTATAGGTGTTGACCAGACTTTTTTATTTAATGAAAGTATTATCTTAGATTATTTATCCTCATTTATGAAAATAATTACTTTAATAGCTGCTTTTATAGTTTTATTAATCTCATCAAATTATTTAAAGACATTCAAAATTTTCATGATTGAATATCCGATTTTAATTTTAAGTTCCGTATTAGGGATGATGGTAATGATTAGCTCAAATGATCTTATTGTTTTTTATATGGGATTAGAGCTTCAATCTCTAGCCCTATATGTCTTAGCAACATTTAATCGCGATCAGTTAAAATCATCAGAGGCAGGATTAAAATATTTTGTTTTAAGCGCGTTATCATCGGGATTGTTATTGTATGGTTGTTCTCTTATTTACGGTTTTACAGGCTCAACTAATTTTAATATAATTTCTACTCAATTTAATGTCAATGAATATGCTTTAACTTTTGGCATAGTTTTTATTTTAGTAGGTTTAGCGTTTAAAATTTCTGCAGTACCATTTCATATGTGGGCTCCAGATGTTTATGAGGGTTCTCCAACTTCTGTAACATTATTTTTTACTATGGTACCTAAAATAGCAGCACTAACTGTATTTATAAGATTCCTTTATGTCCCCTTTTTAAATCTTATTGATCAGTGGCAAATGATTTTAGTTTTTTTATCTATTGCCTCTATGCTATTTGGTGCAGTTGCAGCTATAGGTCAAAAAAATTTAAAAAGACTTATAGCCTATAGTTCTATTAGTCATATTGGATATGCTTTAGCTGGATTAGCCACAGGATCAAATGATGGAATACAAAGTTCAGTTATTTATATCACTATTTATGTTATTATGAATTTAGGCTTTTTTTCATGCTTATTAATGATGAAAAGAAATAATGTGTATTACGAAAAGATAGAAGATTTATCGGGATTATCTAAAAATCACCCACTATTATCGCTTTCATTGCTCATAATTTTATTTTCTCTTGCTGGGATACCTCCTCTCGCAGGTTTCTTTGCAAAATTTTATATTTTTAAATCAGTGATAGAACAATCTATGTATTTTTTAGCTATTGTAGGATTATTATCGACTGTTGTTGCGGCTTTTTATTATTTAAGAATAATTAAGATTATGTATTTTGATGAAGAAAAAGATAGCTATGATACAGATCATAGTCTTTGGTTAAAGTTTTCTCTTACAAT
>CACLTO010000027.1 GCA_902609915.1 uncultured Pelagibacteraceae bacterium | reverse complement strand
ATGCCTGGTCAAGGTGTTACAAGCATGTTTAATTTTGGTCAATCATATGGAATACTAAAGGGTATATGTTCAGCCATGCAGTTGCCCATGTTTTTTGTGAGGCCAGCAAGATGGAAAAAATACTTTAATTTAATAAATTCACAAAAAGACGCTAGCAGAACTAAAGCTATAGAAATATTTCCTTATTTTTCATCTCAGTTATCTAAAAAAAAAGACTCTAATAAAGCAGATGCTATTTTAATTGCGAGTTTTTACTACGAAACTTATAAAAAAGTCTCGTAACATCAAATTTTTATAGTCAAAATCATGACACATTTAAGTGTGAGAAGGATTTATGGAAGCAGATATAACCTCACAAGCAGTTGGACTCGCGTCAAACGCTGATTTTTCACTTATTAATTTGTTTTTAAGAGCAGACATAGTTGTTAAATCCGTAATATTAATTCTTATTGCATGTTCAATTTACTCATGGGCGGTAATTATAGAAAAAATTAGATTGTTTAAGAAAATCAACGAAAGTTCAGAGGAATTTGAAACAAAGTTTTGGAATTCGAAATCTGCAGAGTCATTTTACAACAATCTTCCATCAAATATAAGTGACCCTATGGCTTTAGTTTTTAAAGATGCCATGCAAAATTTATTAAAAAGAAAATCTAAAACGGATCTGAGCGCCAGAATGACATCAATGTTGGAAACAGGTATTGAAAAACAAATGTCAAAAATTACTAAAGGTTTCACTTTCTTGGCAACCGTAGGATCAACTGCTCCATTTATAGGATTATTTGGAACCGTATGGGGAATTATGAATTCCTTTCAATCAATTGCTATTTCGAGGAATACAAGTTTAGCAATAGTTGCACCAGGTATAGCCGAGGCTTTATTCGCCACGGCTTTAGGCTTACTGGCAGCTATACCAGCTGTAATTGCCTATAATAAATTCAATAATGATTCATCAAAGTACTCACAAAAATTAGAAAATTTCTCAAAAAGATTTTTAACAATTATTTAAAATGGGATTTAAGCTAAATCGTTCGTCTAAAGAACCAATGAGTGAAATAAATGTAACTCCATTTGTTGATGTTATGTTAGTTTTGCTAATTATATTTATGGTAACAGCTCCACTGTTGACAGTTGGTGTACAAGTTGATTTGCCTGAAAGTTCAGCTGATTCATTGCCTGAAGAACAAGAACCTTTAACACTGACTATAAATTCAAAAGGTGAAATTTTTATTCAAGAGTCAAAAGTTGAGTTTGAGAAAATCATAGCTAAAGTATTAGCAGTTTCAAAAAATCGAACTGATACTAGAATTTATGTTAGAGGCGACAAAACAATTAATTATGGCAGAGTTCTTGAAATAATGGGACTACTATCCGGGTCTGGTTTTACGAAAGTAGCTTTAATTTCGGAACCATATAAAGAAAGGTAATAAAATTTGTGAATAGAAGCATTGTAATTTCTTCTGTTTTACATTTATTTTTAATTATTTTAACTGCTATGAGCCTTCCTTTCCTTGCTAAAAAACCAATTGATCTTCCTCCAATTGTCTCTGTCGAATTAATTCAAATTACTGAAAAAACAAATATCCCATTTGCCCCTAAAGCTAAAAAAATAATTGAGAAAGTAAAAGAGAAAGAAAAAAAATTAGTTTCTGAACAAGCACCACCTAAAAAAATAAAAAAAAAAAAACCAGACTCAATCCCAATGCCTGATGATGAAATTAAAAAGGTAGAAAAAATTAAAGATGACAAGCAAAATCCAGAAAAAATAGATAATGAGGTCAAACAAGTGTCGGAATTTGAAAAAGATGAATTATTTGATCCAAATAATATTGCCGCTTTAATTGATAAATCTAAAGAAAGTAAGGCAGAGGTTTTAACGAAAAATCCTGATTTGAGCCAGGATCAAACCAAAAATTTTGAAAATTCAGGTTTATCTCTAAGCGAAGAAGATGCGTTAAAAGCACAAATTTTTGGTTGCTGGAGTATTCCATTAGGATTGCCTTACAACGAAAATTTACTTGTTAGAATTAGGTTAGAACTAAAACCAGATGGATCGGTAGTTAAATCAGAAATTTTAGATCATGCAAGAATGAATAAACCTGGACAGGGTTTCTATAAAGTGTTGGCAGAAAGTGCCCTAAGAGCAGTAAAATTATGCCAGCCGTTAAGAGTGCCTAGCACTGGATATGAAAGGTGGAAAGAGTTACAATTAAATTTTGATGCAAGAGAAATGTTAGAAGGTTAATATATAATTTGAATATGAAAAATTTTTTAATTTGTTTATTTATAATACTGATCCCAACAAAAACTCTAAGTTTAATTGAAGTAGATATTACTAGAGGTAATCTAGATCCTTTGCCATTAGCTGTATCACCATTGTCAATAGATGAGGACTCGAAGAAAAATTTTGAGAATATTCTTAAAAAAAAAAATATAGGTTCAGAAATATCAATTATAGTTGAAAATAATTTAAGAACCTCAGGTCTATTTAATCCTCTTAATAAAGATGCATTTCTTCAAGCACCAGATATTGCAAATTTAAAACCTAGATTTGAAGACTGGAATTTAATCAAAGCACAAGCTTTAATTACAGGAAGAGTTAGTTACGTTGAAGAAAAACTTAGAGTAGAATTTAGGTTGTGGGATGTTCTTGCTGGAAAAGAGATGATGGCTTTAGCATTTACAACTGTCCCAAATAATTGGAGACGTGTCGGTCATATCATTACTGATAAAGTTTATGAAAGATTAACTGGTGAGAAAGGATATTTTGATACTAGGATTATTTATGTTGCTGAAGAAGGTCCAAAAACTCAAAGAGTAAAAAAATTAGCTATTATGGATCAAGACGGTGCTAATAACAAATTTTTGACGCTAGGAAATGAACTTGTATTAACTCCACGATTTAACCCCACAAGTCAAATGGTGACTTACCTATCCTATTTTAGAAATTTACCAAGAGTTTATTTGCTTGATATAGAAACAGGAACTCAAGAAGTGGTAGGAGACTTTCCAGGTATGACTTTTGCACCAAGATTCTCACCCAATGGAAAAAAAATTATTATGAGTTTTGCTAAAGACGGAAACTCTGAAATTTACACGATGGATTTAGAAAATAGGATAGTTGAAAAAATTACAAATCATCCATCCATAGACACTTCGCCTTCTTATTCTCCAGATGGTAATTTTATTTCATTTAATTCTGACAGAAGTGGATATCAACAAATATATGTTATGAAAAGTGATGGGAGTAACGTTAAAAGAATCTCTTTTGGAAAAGGGATTTATGGAACTCCAGTTTGGTCTCCTCGAGGAGATTTAATTGCGTTCACTAAACTACACAAAGGTAAATTTTATATTGGAGTTATGAGGACAGATGGTAGTGGGGAAAGATTATTAACAGAAAATTATTATCAAGAGGCTCCATCCTGGTCTCCTAATGGTAGAGTGTTAATTTTTTATAGAGAGACAAAGACAGACTCCAAAGGAAAGGGTTTTTCTGCAAAACTATGGTCAATAGACTTAACTGGCTATAATGAGAGATTAGTTTCAACTCCAACTGACGGATCAGACCCATCATGGTCATCTTTATTAAGTAATTAACACTTTATTAGCTTGATTTTTAGACTTGAAACCTCTAATTAGTTGTGAAAAACTAAGATATTGAAATATTGAGCGAAGGAGCAACAATGAAATTTAACAAAATTCTAAAAAATACATTTTTAGTACTAGTAGCATGTTTTGCTTTGAGTGCGTGTGCAACTCAAAAAGTGTCTACAGGACAAATGCAAGGTGATGTTTATACTGGTACAGATACAGTTGAATATTTAGCATCAGGTGTTCCTGACAGAGTATTTTTCGCAACAAATGAGTCAGTTTTAACAACTGCTTCAAGAGAGACGTTAAGAAAACAAGCAGCGTGGTTAAGAAAAAATTCTAACATAACAATTGTGTTAGAAGGTCATGCTGATGAAAGAGGAACAAGAGAATATAACTTGGCTCTAGGTGAAAGAAGAGCTAACGCAGCAAAAGATTATTTAATGACTTACGGCATCTCATCAGATAGAATTTCTGTTTTGAGTTATGGTAAAGAAAGACCGGTAGACTCTGGTTCAAATCCACTAGCATGGTCAAAAAATAGAAGATCAGTATCAGTTAAAGCAAATTAGCTGTTAAATATAAATTCTAAGACCTCTTAAATAGTAAATATTTAAGAGGTCTTTTTTTTGCCATTATTATAAAGATAACCTTACAAGATGAATTGTTTTAAGTTATTTATTAAGTGCAAAATATATTTGTTATTCAGTTTTTTTATTTGCTTCTCCGCTTTTGCTGATAATCATAATATCTACGACACTCTAGAAGTAATTAAGAAAGATTTAAAAACATTAGAGAGGGCAGTCTATTCAGATTCATCAGAATTTAAGAATATCAACACTGATTTGTCAAATCTTGAAAACAATTCTGAAGATGTGTTAACTAGACATTTGTTGAAACTTTCTGAAATTGAAAATCAATTTCAAGAGCTTACAAATAAATTTGAAGAAATAAATTTTAAGCTAGATAAGTTATCAAACAGACTATCAAAAGTTCAGTCAGATAATCAATTGAGATTTCAAGATTTAGAAACTACTTTATCAACAGGAGGGACTACAAGTAAGATTACAAAAAAAAATATTGACTCTGAGTTAGAAGCTTTGCCGGGGTCTTCGCAACCACAAGATTTAGGTTCAATTTCTTATAAAGACAATTCTACAAATGAAACAACTCAACAAATTCAATCTGTAGAGACAACAGCCTCAATAGTTACTGAAACATTTCAAGCAGAGGAAAAAATTTTACCAAAGGCTTCTCCTTCAAAACAATATGAATTTGCAACTAGTTTTTTAAAAGTTGGAGATTATCCTACTGCTGAGAGAGCATTTAGAGAATTTGTTATTACCAATCCCGAACATAAGTTAGCTGGTAATGCTCAATACTGGTACGCTGAAACATTTAGAATAAGACAATTATATACAGACGCAGCTACAGCTTATTTAGAAGGTTACCAAAAATATCCTAAAGGAGAAAAAGCACCTATTAATTTATTAAAATTAGGCGTATCCATGATACAGATTGGAGAAAAAGATCAAGGTTGTAAAATGATTAGTGGTATTGAGAAACAATATCCTAATGCAAATCAATCTGTTATTCAAAAAGCAAAGTATGAGTCTCAAAAATTTGAGTGTAAAAAACAAAATTCCTAATCAATATAAGATTAAACTTCTAAATCCTAGAGTAAACAAAATCTTAAATAAATTTGAAAATTCGTTTAAGCCTAACTCAAACTTTATAGTTGGTGTATCTGGAGGAGCAGATAGTTTAGCTTTAGCTTTTTTATCAAAAGTGTATGCACTTAAAAATGATTTAAATCCCAAATTTTATGTTGTTGATCATAAATTGAGAAAAGACTCAACACAAGAGGCATTTAAAGTAAAAAAAATCCTTAAGTCTTTTAAAATATATTCAGAAATTTTGACCTGGAAAGGCAAAAAACCATCTAATAAAATTCAGTCTTCTGCAAGAAAAAAAAGATATAATCTTTTATTTTCGAAATGTAAAAAATTTAGAATATACAATTTAGTTGTAGGCCATCATATTGATGATTTATTTGAAAATTTCTTTTTAAGAATGATAAGAGGAAGTGGTTTAAAAGGATTAGTATCACTTGGAGAACAGACACGAATCGGAAATATCA
>CACLTO010000026.1 GCA_902609915.1 uncultured Pelagibacteraceae bacterium | reverse complement strand
AAAAATAGCAAAAAAAAAGACCAAAAAAAAAATTAAGTTGGTCAAATCATCTAGAAAAAAACTAAAAACGAAAAGTAAAGTTAGACGAAAAATGTCTGCGACCAAGAAACGTTTAAGTAAATCTAGAAAAAACAATAACATAAAGTTAACTAACAAAAAAAAGAGGAGAAAAAAAATGAGTGCAGAAGCAATGAAAGTGTCATCTGTATTAGATACTTCTCATTTAAAGGTGAAATTTCCATTTAAAGCTAAGTATGGAAACTACATTAATGGAAAATTTGTAGAGCCTAAATCTGGTAAATATTTTGATAATGTTAGCCCGATTTCTAATGAGAAAATCTGTTCAGTAGCACGATCAAATGAACAAGACGTTGAGGCAGCATTAGATGCAGCTCACGCAGCTTTCGTTGAGTGGGGAAAAACTGACATCACTACAAGATCAAATCTGTTGTACAAGATCGCTGATGTTTTAGAAAAAAATCTAAACTTATTGGCAGTTGCTGAATGTTTAGATAATGGAAAACCTATTAGAGAATGTATGGCAGCAGATTTACCACTGGTCGTTGATCATTGGAGATATTTTGCTGGAGTTATTAGGGCAGAGGAAGGATCTATTGCTGAAATAGCTAATAATCAATACTCATACAACTTTCATGAACCACTAGGTGTAGTTGGTCAAATAGTTCCATGGAATTTCCCATTATTGATGGCTACATGGAAATTAGCACCAGCACTAGCTGCCGGAAATTGTTCGGTTTTAAAACCAGCTGAGCAAACACCAGCATCAATCATGGTAATGATGGAACTTATTGGAGACTTATTACCTCCAGGTGTTGTCAATATTGTGAGTGGTTTTGGATTAGAGGCAGGTAAACCTCTAGCATCTTCTAAAAGAGTTGCTAAAGTTGCATTTACTGGTGAAACAACTACTGGAAGATTAATCATGCAGTATGCTGCACAAAACATAATTCCTATTACTTTGGAATTAGGTGGAAAATCTCCTAACATTTTCTTTGAAGACATCATGGAAAAAGATGACGACTTCTTTGATAAGTGTATAGAAGGTTTTGTAATGTTTAATCTAAACCAAGGTGAGGTTTGTACTTGTCCAAGTAGAGCTTTAGTTCAAGAGTCTATCTATGATAAATTCATGGAAAGAGCTGTAGCAAGAACAAAAGCTGTTGTTCAAGACAATCCTTTAAAAATGGAAACTATGATTGGAGCTCAAGCCTCAGTTGAACAGATGGAAAAAATAAAATCTTATCTTGAACTTGGTAAAAAAGAGGGAGCTAAAGTTCTAACTGGTGGAAGTGTTGGTAAACTTAATAGTGGGTTGGAAAAAGGTAATTACATTCAACCAACTATTTTTGAAGCTAACAACCAGATGAGAATCTCTCAAGAAGAGATTTTTGGACCAGTTGTATCAGTGATCAAATTTAAAGATGAAGCAGAAGCATTAAAAATTGCTAATGATACTCTTTATGGTTTGGGAGCTGCTGTATGGACTAGAAATGGTAATATAGCTCACAGAATGGGTAGAGCGATACAAGCAGGAATAGTATGGACAAATTGTTATCATGCTTATCCAGCACACTCACCATTTGGTGGTTACAAACAATCAGGAGTTGGAAGAGAAACTCATAAAATGATGCTTAATCATTATAGACAGAATAAGAACTTACATGTTTCTTATGCTGAAAAGAAATTAGGCTTCTTTTAATCAAATAATATATACTGGTCCATGATTCGCTATCATGGGCCAGAGAAAAAATATGAAAGTATCTGCAACACATTCGGCATTAAACTTACTATCGGAATTAAAAGAGAGATACGGTGAAAAACTGATGTTTCACCAATCAGGGGGTTGTTGCGATGGAAGTGCACCTATGTGTTTTCAAGAAGGCGAATTTCCCTTAGGTGATAACGATATAAAGTTGGGAGAAATTGGTGGAGTTCCTTTTTATATGAACGGTGATCAATATGAAAAGTGGAAACACACTGATCTTACAATAGATGCTGTAAAAGGTATTGGTGGAATGTTTTCCCTAGATAATGGCACAGGTAGACGATTTTTGACAAAATCTGAGATATGTCTCGTAGTAGATAACGATAACCCTAACCACTAGTTTATTTTTTTAATTTAGCTGTAAATTTTAAATCTTCACTTTTAAAGTGAGATCTATTTTTTTTAATATATTCGTCCATTAAAAGATTTTTTTCTTTATCAAATTCAATGACTTTTCTATTATTTAGATCAACGTGGAGAGCCAGCACTTCAATAGTAGATGCTAAAAATTTTTTTTCTTTTTGTATCATTTCAATTTTGTATTGAAGACGTTTTTTATCATGATCAAAATAGACCAAGTTAATGTCCACTTCATCGTTTAGTTTAAGCTCTTGATTATAAGTCATATGAGACTCAACAATCATTGTACTCTTACCAGTGGTTTTTGCTGAATTTTCTCCCATTTTAAATTTATCATTTAAAACGTCAGCACCATATTTATCAAAAATTAAAAGATAATATGAAACGTTAAGATGGTTATTATAATCTATCCAATCTTTAATGATTTTCTGAGAACTTAAAAAAATTGACATTGGTTTTTTTGAGTTAACTTTCATCCATGCCTGATTAAAAAATCAGGCATGGATGAATTTTGATTATTGACCTACACCTTTGTACTTCTGTGCAATCTTAGCAGCGTGAGCAGCAATATCATTTAGATTAGTTTCTTCTAAAATCACAAGATTACATAAAGTTCCACTTGCTTCAGTTGCCATTTTAATTCCAGCACCTTGTTCAAAGCTACCTTCAAACACAGCCATAAAATCATAAGCACCTCTTAGTCCGCAAAATGATACCATTTTTGCACCTACTGCATCGGCAGCAATTTGAGCAGCCTTTGATCTATCCGACCCAGGATCTTTACAGAATCCTTGAAAGCCTTGTGTAGTATAATTTCCTAAAGCATAAAATTTTGCCATAGAGTCTCCTTTTGTTAATTATATATGCTAGCATTGATATACAAATTTTTTAATAGTAAAAATTACACAGTAGACACAACCTGCAGTAATGCTAAGTTAAACACATGTACGAAAAATTTGGGCAGTTCATTGATGGTAAATGGTGCCAGTCATCTGATAAATCAACATATGAAGTAATAAACCCAGCCAACGAAGAAGTGATAGGACACGCATCAAAAGCTACGGCTCAAGATGTTGATAGAGCATTAAAGTCTGCAGAAAAAGGATTAGAGGTTTGGAAAAAAACTGCTCCTTGGCAAAGGTCTTATATTATTAGACGTATTGCAGACAAAATGAGAGATAGGCAAGATGTGCTTGCAAAATGGATGACTTTAGAAGTTGGAAAACCTTTTGCAGAAGCTAAAGGTGAAGTAGGGGGTGCTGCAGATATATTTGAATGGAATGCCGAAGAAACAAAAAGAATTTATGGACAAACAGTTGAAAGTAGATTTGAAGATACTAGAGTGCATGTATATTACCAACCAGTTGGTGTTGTTGCAGCTTTAACACCTTGGAATTTTCCAGCAGTTTTGTCAGCAAGAAAAATTTCAACTGCTTTAGCAGCTGGCTGTTCAGTTATAGTTAAACCTGATGTAATTACACCAGGTATTGTGATGGAAATGGTTGATATCTGTAGAGAATGTGGTGTGCCACCAGGTGTTGTTAATCTTTTATCAGGTGATCCACCAAGTATTGCACAACAACTAATAGCCTCTGATATTATAAAAAAAATTTCAATAACAGGATCTTCAAGGGTTGGAAAATTAATATTAAAACAGGCTGCTGATAAAGTCCAAAGAGTTACAATGGAACTTTCAGGTCATTCACCTTTTATAGTATTCGATGATGCTAATATTAAAAAAGCTGCTGATATGGCAATTGCTGCAAAATTTAGAAATAATGGGCAAGTCTGCATATCTCCCAACAGATTTTATATTCACGAAAGCAAGAAGGATGAATTTGTAAATTTGTTCATAGAAAAAACAAAAAAATTAAAAATTGGGGATGGTATGGATCCCACAACAAAACTGGGTCCATTAACTACAAAAAAAAGATTAAATGAGATTGAGGAATTAGTTGAAAAAACAAAACAAGAAGGTGCTAAAGTTTTACTAGGCGGCAAAAGACCTGCTGGTTTTAATAAAGGCTTCTTTTATGAACCCACTATATTTGATGATGTTAAGGACGATTTTACAATCATGAAAGAAGAACCATTTGGACCATTAGTACCTATGTTATCTTTTAATTCTTTTGATGATGTTATCAAAAGAGCTAATAACCATGAACTTGGATTATGTAGCTATGTTTGTACTAACTCTATGGAGACTGCTCATTTAGCCTCTGAACATTTAGAGACAGGTTCAGTTGCAGTAAATACCCCAATGGTTGCATTAGCCGAAGCACCTTTCGGAGGAATCAAGCAAAGCGGATATGGTCGTGAAGGTGGATCAATGGCAATTAAAGATTATTTGAATATTAAATATACCCATTTAGGTATTAAAGGTTAATCTACTATTCTAAAATTTTAAAATCGGATTTATATTTTTCATTAATAGAAATTCCTAATCCTGGAGTATTATCATCTAAATTAATAAATCCATTTTTAGGTTCAGGTTCTCCTTTAAATAGATAATAAAATAACTCATTTCCTATCTCGACTTGATGAACAGGAAAAAATTCTGAAAAAGGGCAGTTATTATGTGCCATTGTTAAATGATAGTTGTGCATTTGACCCGCATGAGGAATTACAGGGACACCATATTTTTCTGCTAATGTATTTATTTTATGTCCAGGTGTTATACCTCCAACTCTATTTGCATCATATTGAATAAAACTGACTGCTTTAAGTTCTAATAAATGTTTAAATCCTAAATAACTAAACTCATGTTCACCTCCTGCAATGGGCACATCTCCCATAGCATTTAACTCTACATATCCTGGAATATCATCAGGTATTACTGGCTCTTCTAACCATTTTGGTTTGAATTTTATTAGCTCAGGTATTATTTTTTTTGAATATTCTAGATCCCATCCCATATAAGCTTCAAGCATAAGATCAGTTTCATATCCAACAACTTCTCTGACAGCATTTACTAACTCAATATTTTTTTTAATTCCTTCTTCACCATCTTTAGGTCCCCAACCAAATCGCATTTTAAACATTTTAAAACCTTCATTTAAATATTTTTCAGCTTCTATTTGAAGGTCTTTTATTGGTTGGCTATATAATTTTGAGGCATAAACTGGAATTTTGTCTTTAGTTCTACCTCCGAGTAATTCAAATACTGGTTTTTTTTTTAACTTACCTATTAAGTCCCAAATTCCAAGATCAATTGCTGAAATTCCAATCATTCCAATTCCTTTTCTCCCCCAGGCCATAGTACTTCTATACATTTTATCCCATAAATAATCGTAATCGAAAGGGTCTTCACCAATTACTAAATCTTTTAAATAACAATCTATCGCTTTTTTTGTTACCTCAGGTGCTAGTGCAGCATTTCCCAAACCAACAGTTCCATCATCACCTATTACTTCACAAACCATCCACTGATGAAATCTAAATGATTTCATTTTATCACCTGACTCTCTAAGAGCATCGGTTGGGTTAGTGCAAAAATTTTGAGCAGGTGGAACTATTTCACCTGTCCATTTATAAATGGCGGTCTTAACATCTCTAATTTTTGTCATTTTTTAGATTTATTTTCCGCCATCGTTAATGCTATTTTAAATGATTGTAAGGTAGGTTCTAAGTTTGCTTTATTTTTTCCTGCAATATCAAAAGCTGTACCGTGAGCTGGCGTAGTAATAGGTAATGGCAAACCACCTTGAACAGTAACACCTCTATCAAAACCAAATGCTTTTAGACCAGATTGTAGTGCATCATGATACATGCCAACTATACAATCGTAATTTTTATTTTTATAAGCTGTAATAAAAGAAGTATCACACGGCAAAGGACCATCTGCATAGATACCTTGTTTTTTTGCTTCCTCTATTGCTGGAATAATTTCATTCTTTTCCTCAACACCAAATTCTGCATGAGGATTTAATGCTTGCACAGCTACACGAGGATTTTTAATTCCATTTAGTTTCATTGCATTATTTATGAGTTTTATAGGCTTAATAATATTTCCCTTTTTAACATGATCAGGTACTTCTCTGATCGGAATATGTGATGTAACTCTAGCGGTCCAAAAGTTATCTACAACATTAAATTCACAAAAAAAAT
>CACLTO010000025.1 GCA_902609915.1 uncultured Pelagibacteraceae bacterium | reverse complement strand
GACAAATATCCACGCAATGACCACAGCCATCACATCTTGTCATATAAACAAAAGTCGACATAATTTTATTTTCTCCTAACTTTTTTTACCATATTAATAGTGTTTTGGCTCTTCTCTTTTTATACCTAGGCCAAATTGCTCAGGTGCATCTGCTGGAGGTGGTAAATTATCTCTAGAACCGTCAGCTTCTGCTAAATTTTTTTGAATTGCAGCACCTGGTTTATAAAACATATGAGCAAATTTAGACCAGTAAACTCCTCCAAATAAAGCAAGATTCGCTAAGACAAATAATGTTAGAAATAAAAATGATAAACCTGACTGACCAATATATTGAGTATAAGACCAAGCTAAACCAAAAGTTGCGCAAGCTAATAAGGCGAGAACAAATAAGTCTGCTTTAATTATTCTATACCAAGGATGAGCTTCAGCCGATACATCAACTCTCAAAAAAAACCAAAACCAGTAACCACCTAAGCATGTAAGGATTGCTCCTACGTGCCATAGTAAAGACCAAAATTCTGAATTTGATTTTCCTACACCTGTATAACCAAAAACTAACACGGATGATGATACCCAAAATAAAATTGTACCATACATACCCAAAACGTGAGCTAATCTTCTTTTACCAAAACCTAATTCTGATGTAGTACCAATATCAACAACAGTTGTTTTTGCGATGATTGAAGTCTTCTCACCAATACCTAATTTTTTAGTCGCAGCTAATTTTGCTTTTTTTGCATTATTAAAAAAATAGATTAGATTTTTATGGTGTATCATTTGGATAATAGTCCCTGCAGCAATTAAAATTACCATTGCAAAAATAAATCCCTGCATAGCTAAAGGAGAAATAGTTTCTGCTAATATAGAAAATGGGTTTATTTGTAACATTTCCGCCTGATGTTAATTATTTTTAAAAATTAAATTTTTAATCTACTTAAAAAAAGAGATCAACCTCAAACTAAAGGCAATTTGTCTTTATAAAACCCCTATTTTTTTCTTTTATAGTGTTGTTTGCTTGGAATAACTGATCTTACTCCACCTTGGGGATTCTCTACATCTCCTGATCTTCTTGGAATTAAATGAAAATGGCAGTGTAAAATTGATTGACCCGAAACTTTGCCAATATTAGTTCCTAAATTAAAACCCTCAACTTCTTGATCTTTGCTAATAATATCCTTTTTGATAATTTTTATAAGATCATTGCAAGCAACAAGTTCATCATTTGTTAGATCAAAAAAATTCTTCATGTGTCTCTTGGGTATTATTAGGCAATGATATTTTGAAACTGGATAGGTATCATAACTTACGTAAGCCAGATGATTCTCAATTATAATACCACTTTCTTTAGCTTCACAAAATAAACATGGATTATTTGGATCCCTCATAAATCAAAACTTATATAAAGTAGATCTATTTATAGCTAAATTATAATATTTAGAAAATATTTTGTATTGATTTAATTTTTTTCTTTTCCAGCCTATTTGTTTTATATTCTTCACAGATGTAACTCCTTTACCGGAACCAATTAACAATATTTCTTCATAATCACCTAAATTTTTAACAAAGATTTCTTTTTTTTTTATCTTTTTTTTTGATCTAAAAAATTTGTATGTAATCCCTTCATAGAAATTTTTTGAAGGGGAAAATATATTTTTTTTATTTACAAATAAAAGATTTGAAGTTCCAGTCTCAAAAATTTTTTTTTTATTAATAAGACCTATATCTGATTTAGAATTATCCATTTTAGATAAATAGGATAAAATTTTTTTATATTTAAGATTTTTATATTTAGGTTTTTCTCTTTTTAAGTTTACAAGTCTCAAACTAAAATCTAATTTTGGTTTAAACCTTTTTCTTAAAGAAATTGATATAGTACTTTTATTTAAAGCTACTCTTAAAAGATGATTATAATTCTTTTCTTTTGATAAATTTTTTCTAATTAATTTTAGGATATCATTTTTGAGATTTTGTTTAGATATACCATAACTTTTCAATGACTTCATAAGATTTTTTATATGATCTTTAAAAAATAAAATTTTAGGTGGTTTTCCGAAAATCCACATTGTTGTGAAAATGCCATGATCACCCCATAAATCTTTAAAATTAATTTCTTTAAGATCTTTAAGACGATAAGATTTTTTTAATAAGTAAATTACCATTATTTGTTAAAAATGATTCTGGGTGAAATTGAAATCCATAAATTTTATTTTTTTTATTTTCAAAAGCCATTGCAACTTTTGTTTCTAAACACCTCATAGTTATATCAAAATCACTAATTTTAAAAGGTTCTTTTAATTTTAAAGAGTGATATCGACCAACTTTAAATATTTTGTTTTTTTTAAATATCGAATTTTTACTTAAAACTTTTACAGATGATTGATATCCATGATAGATTTTATTTTGTTCTACAATTTTTGCTCCCTCACAAAATAGTATTTGCTGAAATCCTAAACATATTCCTATTATTTTTTTCTTGCCCTTATATTTATAATAAATTTCAGATGTTGATGGATAATTTTTAGGATTTCCTGGACCTGGTGAAAAAATAATTACTTTTGCTTTTTTAAGTTTTGATTTATTTATGTTGTTATAATTATCACATTCCACTTTATCAAATAATGAAAATTGATGAACAACATTGTGTGTAAATGAGTCATTATGGTCTATCACATATATCATTTAAAAAGATCAATAAGTGCTTTAGCTTTTATATAATTTTCATTAAACTCATGTTTAGAACTACTATCTACAACTACTCCTGAGGCTACTGAGATTTCAGAAATATTATTAAAATTTAGAATTGATCTGATTATAATATTAAATTTTAGATCTCCATTAAATTTAAAATATCCAAAACTTCCTGTGTAAATATTTCTATTCTCCTTCTCTTGCTTATTCAAAAGATTTAAAGTGCTAATTTTTGGACATCCTATAACTGAACCCCCTGGCATCATAGCTTTTACAATATCAATATTTTTTACATTTTTTTTTAGTTGACCTTTAATTAAGCTTACATAGTGAAAAAGATCTTTGTACTCTTCTATAACCTTTTCCCTAGATAATCGGACTGATCCAACTTTACATATACGTGACATGTCGCTTCGTTCCATATCTACGATCATATTATGCTCTTTAGTTTCTTTAAGATTATTTTTAAAATATTTTAAAGCCTTATTTTTATTCATCTTTCTAGTTTTTCTCACTGTTCCTGCTATTGGTTTAGTGGTAATTGTTGAACCATTTTTAGTAATTAAATTTTCAGGTGAACAACTTATTATAGAATAATTTTTATCTTTGATCATAAAAGCCTCTGGAGCCAAATTAGTATGGGATAATCTGCAAAAAAGATCCAAAGGATCAACTTTTGATCTCATTTTATATTTAGTGCAAATTTTTATTTGATAAGTTTCTCCACTCTTTATCTTTTTTTTAAATTTGTCAAAAATTTTTTTATACGATTCGCTGTTAATATTTATCTTAAATTTTTTTGGAAAACTCATTTTAGTTTTTGGATTATAAATTAATTTATCATTTAAACTGATTTTTTTTTCTGGTTTATAAAATATACCTTTTGGAAAACTTATATTTCTTTGTTTTGGAATTTTTACACCTATAAGATTATTCAATAATTCATATCCAAAAAAACCAATAAATAAATCTGTTTCTTTGTATTTTTTGGTTGATGTTTTTTTATTTAAAAAACCAAAGACATTCCTGTTATTTAGAACAATCCTTTTAGAAAAATCAGTGTATAGATCAAATCCTTTTTTGGATTTATAAATAATGTAAGATTTTTTTGATCTATTTATCTCTTGTAGTTGATGATCTTTATTCAATTTATTCTGTTTTTAATCTTAACACTTGTTGTTCCTTGATTGGTAAATGGATTATTGCGGCAAAAATTGATAAAGCAATTGCTAAATACCACGCGTAATCATATGACCCATAGAGGTCGTGAAATAAACCTCCTAAATAAGCACCAAAAAATGAACCTATCTGGTGACTTAAAAATACAAAACCATATAAAACACCTAAATATTTAGTTCCAAACATGTGTGCAACTATTCCACTTGTTGCTGGTACAGTGGATAACCACAAAAAACCAAAAGTAGCCCCAAAAATAAAAGAGTTAATATTGCTTGCAGGTAAAAATATAAAGAAAATAATAGATAGACCTCTTAAACTATAGATTCCACTTAATATTAATTTTTTACTCATTTTAGTTGAAAGATAACCACTACAGAGCGATCCAAAAATATTAAATAAACCTATTAAAGATAAAATTGCAGCCGCTGTCCAGCTCTCTAATCCTCTATCAATCACATAAGTAGGAACGTGGGTGCCAACCAGTGTTATGTGAAAACCACATACAAAAAAACCTGAAACTAAAAGAATATAACTTTTTGATCCAAAGGCCTCTTTGATTGCCTCTGCTGTAGTTTGAGTATTAGGTGCTTCAATATTCTGCTCTAAGGATGGAGATCTTACAAAAAATGATATGATTAAACCAATTGATAAAGCTATTAAAAAAGCTACTAAAGTATTTTGCCATCCATTTTCAGTAAGAGAGTACTCTGTTAAAATTGGAGATAAAAAATATCCAAAAGATCCTACTGCAGTAACTATACTCATTGCAATTGTTCTATTTGATAATGGAAAATGTTTTCCAACAATTGACATTGGAATACTTATTGCTGTACCACCTAATCCAATTCCTACTAAAACTCCTAAATCAATCTGAAAAAAAATTCCAGTATTTGGACCTGCGTATAAAAAATAAACTCCAGTAATAAAAAAAATGAATGCTAACGCAATAGCTTTATGACCACCATATTTGTCTGCAATAGTTCCAAATATAGGTCCTGTCAAACCCCACATTAACATTTGAAGCCCAACAGACAAACCAGATTGAGTTAGAGAAATACCTAAATCATCTTTAAAATCCATAAAGAACATTCCAAAAGTTTGTCTTACGCCTAAAGAAATCAAAACTACTAAACTTGCAGCTATTAAAGTAATTAAAGCAGTTCTATTTCTTATAAATTTTTCTGATTTCATGAAAATTTACTTTAGATGTCTTAGAGCTTGTTTAATATCAGCGATAAGGTCGCTAGAGTCCTCAAGTCCTATATGTAATCTAACAAGATGTTCATTTTTTGCTAAGTTCATATATTTTCTTTTTCCAGTCTCCCTATATTCTTGATGAAGCGCTAAACTCTCAAAACCTCCCCAACTGTACCCATACCCAAAAAGCTTTAGAGAATTTACAAATCTTCTTACTGTGATTATGCTTTTAGCTTTGATTTTTAATCCCATTAAACCAGATGCACCTGAATAATATTTTCTCCACATTCTAAAATTTAGTGAATTTTTTTTATATGGATATAAAAGTTCAATTTTTTTATTTCTTGATAAGAAAGCTGCCACTTTTTTGGCATTATCACTATGTTTATCTAATCTTACATCAAGAGTTCTTAGACCTCTTGTAATTAAATAAGCATCATCTGGTCCCAATCTTTGACCTGTAATTTTTTCAGCTAATTTAACTTTAGGGAATACTTTTTTATTTACTGCTAAACTCCCCCCCATCACATCTGAGTGACCTGAATAATATTTTGTTGCAGAAACTATTGACATATCAAAACCTAACTTGATAGGTTTAAGATAATAAGGTGTCCCCCAAGTATTATCAATTGCAGTATAAACTTTATTTTTTTTCGCAATAGAAATTATTTTATTCAAATCTTGAAAATCAAAAGTATTACTACCAGGATTTTCAACAAAAATTAATTTAGTTTTTGAAGTAATATTTTTTTGCAAAGTTTTTAGATTATGGGGGTCATAAAAAATAGTTTTAATATTAAACTCTCTTAAAAATTTTTGAGTCAAAACTCTTGTAGGACTATATACGGGATCAGCTACTAAGATTTCATCACCAGGTCTCACAACACTAAAAATAGCTAAAAATACTGAGCCAAAACCTGTTTGAGTTGTGAAGACATGGTAGCTATCTTCAAGTTTAGTAAGAATTTTTTGTAAAATATATGTAGTTGAAGTACCTTGTCTTGCATAATCATAGTGTCCTCCTATAGGATTTTTAATAGCTTTATTTTGCATTTTCCTAATATCTTTCATTGACTTGAAAATTATAGTTGAAGCTCTAACAACAGCTGGATTTACTGACTGATTATGAAAATCTTTTGCAGTATGCTTTAAAAAAGTTTTAAAAGACTTCGTCATAAAAAAATTGATAACTTTAAAAGAGAATGCTATATCCCACCATTAATTTCAATTAAATTATAACTGAAGGAAACAATGGGTTATCCAAAAAAACATCGAGGCAGAAGAAAAATGGGCTCTAAAAAAAGAAGAGCTAGAAAAAAAAATAAAAAGAAGTAGCCCTCAATGAATTCAATTGAAAAGGCAAGATCCTTTAGCATATGGATTTTTATTGTGCCGTTTGTTGCTGTAAATGCTTGCTTAATACTTGTAACACAATTCCATGGAGTCTTTGAGAGCGAAGCTGACAAGTTATATAATACAATTCCTTATATTGACGGCGGTGCATCTATTAGCAGGACAGCTAGGCCATATCCCTCTTGGTTAATATTTAAACCTGCTATGTTTTTAACATCATATTTACTGATTAGGTATT
>CACLTO010000024.1 GCA_902609915.1 uncultured Pelagibacteraceae bacterium | reverse complement strand
ATCATGAACATACAAGAGCTAAAACTTAAATCATCAGAACAACTTATTACTCAGGCAGAAGAGTTAGGGATCGAGAATGCAAGCACATTAAGAAAACAAGAAATCCTTTTTGCTATTTTAAAAAAAGTTGCTGAAAAAGAAGAAATTACAGGAGCTGGTGTTTTGCAATTACTTCAAGATGGATTTGGCTTTTTAAGAGCAATGGAGTCTAACTATTTACCAGGTCCTGATGACATTTATGTGAGTCCTAGTCAAATAAGAAAATTTGGCTTAAGAACTGGAGATACAGTTGAAGGCCCTGTAAGAGCACCTAAAGAAGGTGAGAGATATTTTGCTCTTTTACAGGTAAGTAAAATTAATTTTGAGGAGCCTGATAAATCAAGACACAAGATAGCCTTTGATAACTTAACCCCATTATATCCGGACAAGCAATTAGTCATGGAAGTTGAGTTGACAAAACCAGATAAAAAACAGGATTTAACGCCAAGATTAATAGACTTGGTAAGTCCAATTGGAAAAGGACAAAGATCAATCATTATTTCACCACCTAAGGCAGGAAAAACAATGATTTTACAAAGCATAGCAAACTCAATAGCTAAAAATTATCCAGAGTGCTATCTAATCGTACTGCTTATAGATGAGCGACCAGAGGAAGTTACAGATATGCAAAGAACCGTAAAAGGGGAGGTAATAAGTTCTACTTTTGATGAGCCCGCACAAAGACACGTGGCTGTGGCTGAGATGGTAATCGAAAAAGCAAAAAGGTTAACTGAACATAAAAAAGATGTGGTGATACTTTTAGACTCAATTACTAGATTGGGCAGGGCTTATAACGCCGTGATCCCAAGTTCTGGAAAAGTGTTAACAGGAGGTGTTGATGCGAATGCTTTACAAAGACCCAAAAGATTTTTTGGTGCAGCAAGAAATATTGAAGAAGGAGGATCTTTAACTATAATTTCTACCGCATTAATAGATACTGGTAGTCGTATGGATGAAGTTATTTTTGAGGAATTCAAGGGGACAGGTAATAGTGAAACTGTTCTTGATAGAAAAATTGCAGATAAAAGAATATATCCAGCAATGGATATAACAAAATCTGGAACAAGAAGAGAAGAATTGTTGTTCGATAAAAACGATCTTCAAAAAATGAATGTTCTAAGAAGAATTATAGCTCCGATGGGCACCATGGACGCAATCGAATTTATAAGTTCAAAATTAAAGGACACAAAAAATAATGCAGAGTTCTTCAATTCGATGAATAAACCCACTTAATAATTTTTCATTATTTTTAATAAAAGTTATACTGATTAAATGACTATTTACGCCTTATCTTCTGGCCCAGGTGTTTCTGGGGTGGCAGTTATTAGAATTTCAGGTCCAGAAACAGCCCAGGTAATTAAAAAACTCACGAACAGGCATATTCCAAAGCCTAGAATGGCAACCCTTCGAAAAATAAACAATATCAACACTTCTGAGCTCATTGATGAAGGTATTATAATATGGTTTCCAGGCCCTGAGAGCTACACAGGAGAGGATATGGCGGAAATCCATATCCATGGCGGGAAAGCAGTAATTGTCTCTGTTCAAAATGAGATTTCAAAAATTGAAAATTGTAGATTAGCAGAGGCAGGAGAATTTACAAAGTTAGCTTTTCAAAATGGTAAAATAAATTTACTAAAAGCAGAGAGTATAGCTGATTTGATCTCGTCAGAAACTGAAATTCAGAGATTGCAAGCTGTAAAAATGATGAAAGGAAAATCTTCAGAAAAATTTAATGAGTTGAGAGAAAAATTGTTAAAAATTTTGTCATTTGTTGAAGCAAAGATAGATTTTCCAGAGGAGGATTTGCCAGAAGAAAATTTAAAGAAGATAAAAGAGGATTCATCGAATGTTTTAAATGAGATTAAGAAAATTTTAAATGATCAAAAAGTTGGTGAGATAATTCGTGAAGGATTTAAAATTGCGATTGTAGGTCCAACTAACGCCGGTAAGTCTAGTCTATTAAATAATTTATCAAAGAGGGAAGTTGCTATAGTTTCTGAAATTGCTGGTACCACAAGAGACGTTGTTGAAACGCATTTAAACATAGATGGTTATCCAGTTATAATTTCAGACACAGCGGGCATAAGAGACTCCAATGATGAAATCGAAAAAAAAGGAATAAAATTATCATTGAAAAAAGCAGAAAATGCTGATTTAAAACTAGTTGTGGTGGATGCTAAAAGTGCCAATTTTAAAGGGTTTTTGAATGATTTACTAAAAAAAGACTCAATTCTGGTTATTAATAAATCAGATCTGCTGAAAGAAAAATTAGACCCTGAAATCTCTAAATTTAATCATGTTTTGATTTCACTAAAAGACAATCTAAATATAGATAAATTAATTTCTAAAATAAAAAACCACCTAGAAAACAAATTTATATCAGAGGAAGATATTTTAATTACAAGAGAAAGGCATAGACAACATTTGTTACTGTGTGTTGAACATTTGAAAAACTTTTCAAACAAAAATGATAAAAAAGATTTTGATAAAGGTGCTGAGGATTTAAGATTAGCCACAAGACAATTAGGCATGATTGTTGGAAAAGTTGATGTAGAGGAGATATTAGGCAGTATTTTCAATGATTTTTGCATTGGAAAATAATAAAGGTTTTATGGGGTTTTTTTTGAAGCTTTTTATGATTTTCGTTGATAAATAACACTTTTTTTTAAAAAAAAATAGAAATCTTGTAAATATCCTAATCGAATATAAATTTACTTCATGAAAAAAGATTTGCAATTTGATGTAGTAGTCATTGGCGGTGGTCATGCTGGGTGTGAAGCTGCAGCGGCCTCAGCAAGACTTGGTGTAGATACCGCTTTGTTTACACATAACAAAAATACAATCGGAGAAATGTCATGTAATCCAGCTATAGGTGGCTTAGGTAAAGGACACTTGGTTAGAGAAATAGATGCTCTAGATGGTGTCATGGGAGAGGTGGCTGACAAGTCTGGAATACAGTTTAGATTATTAAATAGAAGCAGGGGACCTGCAGTAAGAGGTCCAAGAACTCAATCTGATAGGTCCTTATATCGTAAATATATGCAAGAAAAACTTGTAAAGTATTGTAATTTAAGCATTTTTTCTGACCCCGTAACAGAATTTATTTTTGAAAATAATCAAATAAGTGGATTTATAACACTTAATGGTAACAAAGTTAGTTGTAACAAGTTAATCCTAACAACAGGAACTTTTTTGAATGGTTTGATACATATAGGTGATGAAAGAACCCCTGCTGGTCGATTAAATGAAAAACCTAGCACGGGTTTAAGTGAGCAGTTAGAAAAGTATGATTTTAAAATCGGAAGATTAAAAACAGGGACACCTCCCAGATTAGATTCTAGAACAATTAATTTTGAAAATTTGGAAAAACAGTTCGCTGATGAAGATCCATATTTTTTTTCTTTTCTAACAAAAAAAAATTTAAATAAGCAAGTGTCATGTTCTATGACTTATACCAACAAAAAGGTTCACAAAATAATTGAAAAGAATTTATCTAAGAGTGCAATGTATTCTGGAAGCATACAAGGCGTTGGTCCAAGATATTGTCCCTCTATTGAGGATAAAATAGTAAAATTCGCTGATAAGACAAGACATCAAATATTTCTAGAACCTGAGGGTCTAAATGATCATACTATTTACCCTAATGGCATATCTACATCTCTACCTGAGGTTGTTCAATACGAAATACTCAATAATATCAGTGGTTTAGAGAATGTTAAAGTAATTAGACCAGGATATGCTATAGAATACGACTATATTGATCCAAGAGAGCTCTTTTTAACACTTGAGACAAAAAAAATAAAAAATCTTTATCTCGCTGGTCAAATTAATGGAACTACAGGTTATGAAGAAGCAGCTGCCCAAGGTCTTATAGCAGGGGTTAATGCCGCTTTATCCATGAAGAATATGGAGCCTTTTATTTTGGATAGATCAGATGCGTATATTGGCGTTATGATAGATGATTTGGTTACAAAAGGTGTTGCAGAGCCTTATAGAATGTTTACATCTCGAGCAGAATACAGACTAAGTCTTAGGTCAGATAATGCAGACTTAAGACTTACCCATAAAGGAATTAAAATTGGTTTAATAGCAGAAAATAGAAAACAACTCTTTGAGGATAAATTCAACAAATTAAGCAAAATATCTTTACAAATGTCTAATTTAAACATTTCGCCCTCTAAGGCAGATAAATTTGGAATAAAAATAGCGAAAGACGGTGTTTTTAGATCAGCAGAGGAAATTCTTACCCAAATGAGTGTTAATATGATGAAAATTAGGAATATTTGGCCTGAAATCTCTGATTATGGTAATGAAATTGATGAGCAGATTGAGATTAACTCTCATTACAGAGGATATTTAAAGAAACAAAAGGCCGATATTTTAGCTTTTAAACGAGATGAGAATTTAACAATACCAGATAATATTGATTATGATCAATTCTCAGGCTTATCTAATGAGGTAAAAGCCAAATTTAAAGAAATAAGGCCTAAAACTATGGGTCAAGCCTTAAGAATCGATGGAATAACACCTGCAGCTGTATATATTTTGTTGTCACACGTCAAAAGAAAGTCTATTAAGCATATAGCTTAATGGATAACTTAATTTTAAATTCTTATTCTAAAATTTCCAATTTGAATGTTTCACGTGAAACTTGTAATGAGCTTGAGATCTTAATTACGTTGATACAGGAAAAAAATCAGAAAATTAACATTATAAGTAAAAAAATTTATGAAAAAGAGGCAATAAGAGAGCGCCATATAATAGATTCAGCGCAAATAATTGATTTTGTTAATTTAAATTGCAATACAACCTCAGATTTAGGTACAGGGGGTGGAATGCCTGGATTAATAGTGGCCATAGTAATGAAAAAAATCAAAAATGACATGAAAGTTAACCTTTATGAAAAAAGCTACCACAAATGTGTTTTCTTGAGAGAAGTTTCAAAAAAATTAAATTTAAATACAGAAATAATTCAGAAAGATATTTTTTCACTTAAAAATATTGAAACAGGAACAATTATGTCCAGGGCGTTTAAGCCAATGCCTGTCATTTTAAACTTGGTTAATGAAAATTTTATAAAATATAAAAATATTATTTTTTTTATGGGAAGTAGTGGAAGAAAAATTCTTAATGAAACACTTCAAGAATGGGATTTAGATTACGAGGAAAAAAAAAGTTTAACAAGTGAAGATTCATTTATATTAAATATCAAAAAAATTAAAAAAAAAATTTCATGAAAATTATTTCAATAATAAATCAAAAGGGTGGAGTTGGTAAAACGACAACTGTAATAAATCTGGCTTCTGCATTGTCTCAAAAAAATAAAAGAGTATTGGTTATTGATCTTGATCCTCAGGGAAATGCTACAACGGGACTAGGATTATCCAATACTAGTCGATCTGATGAAACGATTTATGGAATTCTTAATGGAACGGCACAAATTTCGAACGTAATTAAAAAAACAAAGTTTAAAAATCTTGATATTATATCCTCAAATGTGGATTTATCGGGATTAGAGGTTGAGACGGCTGGTGACAGTGATAGAGCCTTTATCTTAAAGGCCAAATTAATCGCGTATTTAAATGATTCTAGAGGATTATACGATTATATACTGATAGATTGCCCACCCTCTCTCAGTCTCCTGACTGTAATGGCTTTGGTAACATCAAACTCGCTACTAGTTCCTCTTCAAACTGAATTTTTCGCATTAGAGGGATTAACTCAGCTCATGAAGACTATTGAGCGTATTAAAGTTAATTTAAATCCTAAGTTAGTGATACAGGGTATACTTTTAACAATGTATGATCGAAGAAACAAACTTTCATCGGAGGTCGAACAAGAGGCGAGAAATTATTTTAAAGATAAAGTTTATCAAACTGTAATACCAAGAAATGTTAGATTGTCCGAGGCACCTTCTCATGGCGTACCAGTTTTAATATATGACAAAAGTTGTCCTGGAAGTAAATCATATTACAGTTTTACAAATGAATTTATGGACCAAGAAAATAATATAGGAAGTGCTGCGTAATGAATAAAATAAAAAAAGGTCTTGGGAGAGGTTTATCATCTTTGATAGGTGAAACTAGAGTGGAAAATAAAATAAATAATTTGGGTTTAAGCGAAATATTGCCAAGTAAATATCAACCAAGAAAAAATTTTGATGAAGAAAATTTAAATGACTTAGTCAATTCAATAAAAGAACGTGGTGTTATTCAGCCTATCATAGTTAGAAAATCTAATACTGAAAGTTCTAAGTTTGAAATTATAGCGGGTGAAAGAAGATGGTTGGCCGCTCAAAAAGCAGGTTTACATGAAATTCCAGTGGTTGTTACAGATGTCGATGATCTCAAATCTTTAGAATTTGCTATTGTGGAAAACGTACAAAGACATGATCTAAACCCTCTTGAAGAAGCTCAAGGCTATAAAAGATTAATAGATGAGTTCTCTTATGATCAAGAAAAAGTTTCAAAATTTATTGGTAAAAGTAGAAGTTATATTTCGAATTCTTTAAGGTTACTTAATTTACCAAAAGAAGTATTAGGTTACATTGAACAAAAAAAAATTACAACTGGTCATGCAAAAATATTAGTCGGCCTTGATAATGCTGTTTTTTTAGCAAACAAATTTATTGAAAAAAAACTATCTGTAAGGCAAGCAGAAAATCTATTAAAGGTTATAAAAAAATCTGGGCAAAATAAAACACCAAATATTGACCCAAATATTCAAGAGTTAGAAAATTCTATTTCTGAAAAGATTGGTTTAAGTGTTTCAATTAAGAATAATAAAAATAATAAAGGGGTTATTTCATTTTATTATAAAGAACTTGATCAATTAAATAAGATAATTGACATAATCAAGTCTAGATATTAGTGCTCTGAAGTCGATCTAAAATCATATCACTCACAATTTGATTAGAGATTTGAGGATTCTTTTTTATTAAACTTTCAGTGTCACTTAAATTGATTATAAACTCTTCAATATCATTTATCTTCCAAATTTTTATTTGTTTTTTAACTATTTCTTTATCCTTCCAAAATATAGGTGGTTTAAAAAAATTAATTGTTTTTTCAATATCGTTATTTTCATTTAGATTTAATCTAAGCTTTCTCAGTCTCTTTAACTTATATAAAAAAGTTTT
>CACLTO010000023.1 GCA_902609915.1 uncultured Pelagibacteraceae bacterium | reverse complement strand
TTTCAGGCATCATTTTTATTTGTCTTAGGCTACCTGTATTTGAATTTATTATTTGCACAAATAATCTTTCCAAAATATCAATTCTTATGAAAAAGTTATTAAATTTTTCAAAACCACAAAGTAGCATAAAATCTTTATTTTTGATCTTTTCATCATTTAAAAAATTAAGTCCAAAAGTTGGTGGTTTTAAATTTAAGAATTTTTGGTGATAATTTTTCCAAAGCAATGTTCTCAAAGAAACAGGCTCTGGTTTAATAAGCTTGTATAAGAAAACATGATATCTTCCAAATTTAACTCCCAAGTCCCTTAATATCTTTCTATCACTTTGATCTAATTTTTTAATATAATCCGATACTTGATCTCTTTTTAAAACTCCATTATTTTCGTAAAGCTGATATGCTAACGCTTTAATTGAAGAGTTTGCATTTTGCAGATCTTTTAAATCAAAAAGACTTTTTAAAATAGTGATAATCTTATTTTTTAACCATTTTTCTAAGTAACTGATTAACTTATTCCTTTGATTTTGTTCTAACATTTCATCAACTATTAATTCTATATTAGGGTTTAAATAATTTCTTCCTGGAACCAATCTACCAATGGATGAATTATTCCAATAAATCTTAAAATCATTTTTTAAATTGATTAAACCAGTGTCAATTATCATCTGAATTCTTTTTTCAAGTTCAGGACCTATAGTTTTTCTCGCAGCTTTCTTTAAAGATTTAATATCGGTTTCAAGAGCCCCCTGTTTAAGATCGAGCTCTAATTTTAGTCCATCTATTTTACCGATAAACTGGTCATCGATCATAACATCATTATTCTCTAAAATTTTTGTATCAAAATCCATATCTTGTTTTAAACCTCTTGCAAGCACACTTGCTCTTTTGTCAATAAATGTTTTTGTAAGTTCTTCATGAAGTCTGTCTGAAAGTTTATCTTCTAAAAATTTTGTTTTTTCTATCCAATAATTTTGATTTTCAACCCAATTATTTTTATTCGAAACATAAGACCAAGTTCTAACATTTGCAATTCTATTTGATAAAGAATCTACATTTCCATCAAATTTATTAAGCTTTATAAGCTGTAAATGCATAAAATTATTAGATATTTTGCCCTTGTTACTGTTTAAAAAATTAAATACTTTTCCAACTACATCTATATGATTTCCATAGGTTTTTTTGACAAAATCAGGAATTTGGCAGCATTCCCATAATAAAACCAAAGTCTCTTTAACATTAATTACATTATTTAAATTTAATTTTTTTATGAAGTACTTTAGAACCTTTTCATCTTCACATTCATGAATTTTTCTTAACCAAACTTCATTTGGTTTTTCTTCAAGTGATCTCAATAAAGCTGTAGGATTATTAAAATTCAAATTAGAATTTCTCCAAAACAAAGATCTTATTTCCTCAAATTTATGATTTTCTAATAAATCAACCTCATCAGCTGTTATCTCTTTACAATCACCTGTAATACCAAAATTACCATCATTTAGATATCTACCTGCTCTTCCTGCAATCTGACCCATTTCAGATAGATTAAGTTTTCTCAGTTTTTTTCCATCAAATTTCTTTAAATTTGAAAAATATACATTTTCAAGGTCCATATTAATTCCCATACCTATCGCGTCAGTTGCAACTAAAAAATCAACATCTCCTGATTGATATAAATTTACTTGGGCATTTCTTGTTTTTGGACTTAAAGAACCCATCACAATCGCTGCACCACCTTTTTGTCTCCGAATTAATTCTGCAATCGCGTAAACTTCTTCTGTTGAAAAAGCTATAATTGCTGTTTTCCTATTAATCCGTGAAATTTTTTTGTGTCCTGCGTAAGTGAGTTTAGATAGCCTTTTCCTATTAACAAACTCTACATCATCATTCAATTTTGAAATAATGCCCTTAATTGTGTTTGAACCCATAAACATGGTAAGTTTACTTCCTCTCATATTTAGCAACCTGTCAGTAAAAATATGACCACGTTCTTGGTCTGCACACATTTGAATTTCATCAATACCAACAAACTCCAAATTCTTGTCTATTGGCATAGACTCTACAGTGCATAAAAAATATTTTGCATTTTTTGGAATAATCTTCTCCTCACCGGTTATTAAAGCAACCTTATCATGTCTAGTTTTTTTAATAACTTTGTCATAAACTTCTCTTGCGAGAAGTCTCAATGGAAAACCTATCATTCCATTATCAAAAGAAAGCATAGTTTCTATAGCTAAATGAGTTTTACCTGTATTCGTTGGACCAAGCACTGCTGTGATTTTGTTTTTATTCATTTCTATCTTTGGTATGTTAAATATCTCACCTACAAGATGTAGTTGCTTATAAAGAACAAAAATAGGCTAAAACATGACCGAATCATTAGATAAAGAGTTCTCATTTTAATTTTTAACAAACTTTATTAGTTTAACATAATATAATTTGACATCCAAAATTTACTTTTCACATAAGGTTTAAGACTTAATCTTAAGAATTTTCCAAACACCAGAAGCGGAAGTAATTATTTTTTCATTACATTTCAATTCACAAAATAAAAACACCAAAGTTTTTGTTTTTTTTAGAATTTTTACATTTCCAATAATTTCGTCACCAATATTTGAAGCACCGATATATTTTAGATCTAGAGAAATAGTTACGCATGGTGCGTTTTCAGCACAACGATGAGCTGCAGTTCCAGCTCCAGCATCTATCAAAGCTGCTAAATATCCTCCATGAGTAATACCAGCGGTGTTCAAGTGATTTTCATTAACGATAGATTTAAATTCATACTCATTTTCAGAGATATTTCTAAACATAACGCCACCATTATGTTTCATAAAACCATGATTTAAACTTATTTGCTCAAATTCATTCGCCATAATTCTTAAAGTGTGAAAGTTAAAATTAACAAAATTATAAAAATAATTATAAAAAAATAAATAACTGACATTTGAAGTGAAGACTTAATTAGCCATTTTATCATAAAATATCCCTTTATGGTGCGCCTGCTAGGAGTCGAACCCAGAACCTCCTGGTCCGTAGCCAAGCGCTCTATCCAATTGAGCTACAGGCGCATTTTTAAATTTTTATTTATTATTCTATACCATTTTTTAGTGTATTTTAATGATAAGACAAATTTAAATTATTATGAATAATTCGATAAATGAAGTTGTAATTGTAGAAGCGATTAGAACTCCTATTGGATCTTATAAAGGAGCCTTAAAAAATTTAAGAGCAGACAAGTTAGGCTCAATAGTTATTAGTGAGATTTTAAGAAAGACCAAATTTGATAAGAGTGAAATAGATGAAGTGATTATGGGCCAGGTGCTTACAGCTGGGGGAGGACAAAATCCTGCTAGGCAAGCCGCTATTAATGCTGGAATAGATATTTCAAAACCAGCACATATTATAAATCAAGTCTGTGGTTCTGGACTAAGAGCTGTGATTTCAGGTTATCAATCAATTAAATTAGGAGAGGTAAAAAGTGTAATTTCTGGAGGCCAAGAAAACATGTCATCAGCTCCTCATTCAATTTTTTATAAAGATAATAAAAAAATCTCCAAAGAACAATTAGTAGATACAATGATTAATGATGGATTAATAGATGCTTTTAATAATTATCATATGGGTGTAACAGCTGAAAATGTTGCAAAGAAATTTAATATTTCAAGAGATGAACAGGACGATTTTGCAATAAATTCCCAAAAAAAAACAGAAGCTGCCATTATGATAAATAGATTTGACGAAGAATTAATAAAGATAAATCAAATGGGAAGCATTCTTGAGAAAGATGAACATCCAAGAAAAGGACTTGTTAAATCTGATTTAAAAAAATTGAAAACTGTATTTTTAAATGATGGAACCGTTACACCAGGGAATTCATCAGGAATAAATGATGGCGCAGCTGCATTATTATTAACTTCAGCTGAGGAGGCTAAAAAAAAGTCAATAGAACCTTTGGCAAAAATAATTTCGTGGGCTTCGGTTGGTGTTGACCCTGCTTTAATGGGTCTAGGACCAATAGGAGCTGTTCGTGAAGCAATAAAAAAAGCAAAATGGAATTTAAATGATATTGATCTATTTGAGATTAATGAAGCGTTTGCAGCTCAGAGTATTGCCGTTATACGTGAGTTAAAAATTGATAAGAATAGAGTAAATGTAAATGGTGGGGCAATTGCTTTAGGCCATCCTATTGGAGCATCAGGGGCTAGAATATTAGTAACTTTAATTCATGAAATGAAAAAACAGAAAAAGAATAAAGGTTGCGCTACACTTTGCATAGGTGGTGGCATGGGCATAGCTTTATGTATTGAGAGAATTTAATAATTGATTTTTTTAAATTTCTTTTCTAATAAAATTTTTTGTATCCAAATTTTAGCATCGATGTAAGAGCTGTCTTTTGATTGAAAAAGAGTATTTAATAACTTTTTAATCATTTTTTAATGTATACATTTAAAGAGTGTCAAAAAATTGTGCAGAATGTGTTAAAATTAGCGATTACGTAAATTTATATAGTGTATAAGATCATAAATAATAAATGAGCGAAAAATTATTAGTACCTGACATAGGTGATTTTGAAAACGTAGAGGTCATAGAGTTATTAGTTAAAGAGGGCCAAGAAATCTCTAAGAATGATCCTGTTGTTACTATTGAAAGTGATAAATCAAGTGTTGAGATACCCTCAACAATATCAGGTACAATCGACTCAATTATAGTAAAAGTTGGTGATAAAGTTTCCAAAGGTGATTTACTTTTGAATATTTCAGCATCAAATGAAATATCTTCCTCTTCCAAGATTGTTCCAAAAGATACTGAAAATTTAATTCAAGAGGCAGAAAAATCACTTGAAAAAAAACAAGAACAAAATTCTCAATTAAATAATAGTGCACAAAAAAAACCTGAAATAATTCAAGTTGTTAATGATGATGATATTGATCCATTAGAAACCAATGAATGGTTGGAGTCTCTTTCTGCGGTAATTGAGAAAGATGGTAATCATAGAGCCCACTATTTAATTAAAGAATTAATAAATAAAGCTTATATGCAGGGTGCAAACATTCCTTACACCCAAAATACCCCTTATATAAATACAATACCGACTAACGAAGAAAAAAAGTCTAATGGCGATCAAAATATTGAGAGAAGAATTAGATCACTTATCAGATGGAATTCTGCAGCAATGGTTGTTCGTGCAAATAAAAAGTTTCCTGAACTCGGTGGGCATATTGGTACATTTGCATCTGCAGCTACACTTTATGATGTAGGAATGAATCATTTTTGGCGGGCTAAAAATAATAAATTCGGTGGAGACTTAATTTATTTTCAAGGTCATAGTGCACCAGGGATGTATGCTAGAGCATTTCTTGAAGGCAGACTAAATGAAAAACAATTAGATAGTTTTAGACAAGAAGTTAACACAGGAGGTTTATCATCATATCCACATCCATGGTTGATGCCAAAGTTTTGGCAATTTCCAACAGTATCAATGGGATTGGGGCCAATGTTAGCAATCTATCAGGCAAGATATATGAAATATTTAATTAACAGAGGTTTAATTAAGGATGAAGGAAGAAAGGTATGGGCTTTTTTAGGAGACGGAGAAATGGATGAACCCGAATCATTAGGAGCAATAGGTTTAGCAGCTAGAGAAAAATTAGATAATTTAATATTTGTAATCAATTGTAATCTTCAAAGATTAGATGGTCCAGTAAGAGGAAACGGAAAAATTATACAAGAATTAGAGGGAATTTTTAGAGGAGCGGGATGGAATGTTATCAAGGTAATTTGGGGCTCATATTGGGACCCCTTATTGGCAAATGATAAAACTGGTCATTTAATTAAAGCTATGAATGAAACTGTTGACGGTGAGTATCAAGCAATGAAGGCAAGAGATGGAGCGTATGTTAGAGAAAAATTTTTTGGTAAATATCCAGAAACTAAAGAATTAGTATCAAGCCTTTCAGATAAAGATATCTGGAGATTAAATAGAGGTGGGCACGATCCTCACAAGGTTTTTGCAGCTTATGACAAAGCTGTAAAAAATATAGGCAGTCCAACAGTCGTGATTGCTAAAACTATTAAGGGTTATGGAATGGGCAAAAGTGGAGAGAGTGTAAATACAACACATCAAACTAAAAAATTAGATATAGACGACTTAATGTATTACAGAGATAGATTTGATGTTCCACTAACAGATAAGCAAGTGCAAAATATTGAGTATTATAAGCCAGATCAAAATTCACCAGAAATAAAATATATTAAAGAAAAACGACTTCAACTAGGAGGCTTCATTCCAGAGAGAACTACTTATGCTAAATCTATTAAAGCTCCACCAAAAGATATTTTTGATAACATGAAAGAGTCAACTGGAAAAAAAGAAATGTCTACAACTATGGCATTGGTAAGAATGCTTACAAATCTTTTACGAGATAAAAATGTTGCTCCAAGGTTAGTTCCAATTATTCCAGATGAAGCGAGAACTTTTGGCATGGAAGGTTTTTTTCAAAAAATTGGTATTTATGCTCATGAAGGACAAAAATATGAACCAGAAGACTCCGCACAATTGAGCTCGTATAGAGAGGAAAAAAGTGGACAAGTTTTAGAAGAGGGAATTAACGAGGCAGGTGCAATGTCATCTTGGATTGCTGCTGGAACATCTTATACAAATCATGACATTGAAATGATACCTATTTATCTTTTCTATTCAATGTTTGGTTTTCAAAGAATAGGTGATTTTGCATGGGCAGGAGCAGACAGTCAATCAAGAGGTTTTTTAATTGGTGCTACTGCTGGAAGAACAACATTAGCAGGAGAAGGTTTACAACATCAGGACGGACATAGTCATTTAATGGCATCAACAATTCCTAATTGCAAATCTTATGATCCAACATTCCATTATGAGCTAGCAACTATTTTTAGAGAAGGATTAAGAAGAATGCACGAGAAGAAAGAAAATATTTTTTATTATATTACAACAATGAATGAAAATTATCCCCATCCTGCTATGCCAACAAATAAGTCATGTGAGGAGGGGATTTTAAAAGGGATGTACAAAATCAAAGAATTTAATAAATATAGAAAGACTAAAATTCAATTCTTAGGCTCTGGTTCAATTTTAAGAGAAATGATAGCTGGAGCAGAAATACTTCAAAAAGAATATCAAATTGATAGTGAAGTTTGGAGTGTAACTAGTTTTAATGAACTAAGAAGAGACGGCTTAGAGGTTGAAAGGTATAATCTTTTAAATCCTGAAAAGGAACCTAGAAAATCTTATGTTGAGGATTGTTTGGGTAAAACCGAGGGTCCTATCTTGGCTGCTTCAGATTATATGAGAATGAATTCAGATCAAATTCGACCTTACATTAATAAGAGTTTTTATTCACTAGGCACAGACGGATTTGGTCGAAGTGATACAAGAAAAAATTTAAGAAGGTTTTTTGAAGTTGATAAAGAGCATATAGTTACTTATGGACTTAGCGTTTTAGCTAAAGAACAATTAATAACATCTAAATATGCACAAGATGCGATACAAAAATATGAGATTGACAAAAATAAACCAATGCCAACAAAATTATAATGTCTAAAAAAAACATTAAAGTTCCAAATATTGGTGAGTTTAAAAATGTAGAGATTATAGAAGTCTTAATTAATGAAGGCCAAAAAATAAAAAAGAATGATCCTCTAATAACTATTGAAAGTGATAAATCAAGTGTGGAAATACCTTCATTGGAAGATGGTACAGTGGTCTCTCTGCATGTGAAAATTGGTGACAAAGTATCAGAAGGAGATGAAATAATAGAAATTGAAACAGAGGAATCCCTAAAAGAAACCAACAAAGCAGAATTACAAAAAAATATAGTAGTAAATGAAGAAAAAAATATAGAAGTTAAAAAAAATCTAAGATCTGAAGATTTAATGATTAAAAATTTTTCTTCAAGAACTTCTGCATCACCAAAAGTAAGAAAATTTGCAAGAGAACTTGGGGTAGATATTAACAAAGTTCCTGGTAGTGAGAGACAGGGTAGAGTTATTGAAAGCGATGTAAAGTTATTCGTTGCAGCGAAATCTGATAGAAATTTTAAAGTTCAAAACGAAAATGATAAGAAGATAGAACAAGAATATTCTCACTCTGAATTTGGGGAGGTAGAAGTCAAAGATATTCCAAGAGTCAAAAGATTGTCATCAAAATATCTAATGAATTCTTGGTCAAATATTCCCCATGTAACCAATCATGATGAGGCAGACATTACTGAATTAGAGGAATTTAGAACTTCTCTTACAGATATATATACTGGAGAAAAAAAAAAGATTACCCCACTAGCTTTCATTGTAAAAGCATTAACCAAATCATTAAAAAAATTTCCAAATTTTAATACCTCAATAGACGATATTGAGAAGGGCAAAATGACTGTTAAAAGATATTATCATGTTGGTATAGCTGTAGACACTCCACATGGATTAATGGTTCCAAAACTTAGAAACGTAAATAACAAAAATATTTCTTTAATTAGCAAAGAGCTAAAGAAGATAAGTCAAGAGTGCAGGGATCTTAAAATAGATAAAAAAGAATTATTTGGAGGTTCTATGACAATAACAAGCTTAGGAGGGATTGGTGGTTCCTTTTTTACACCAATTATAAATTTTCCAGAGGTTGCTATTTTAGGAATTGGTAAATCAGAAAAAAAACAAGTTTTTGTAGATGGAAAATTTGTTATACGAACAATGTTACCATTATCATTATCATATGATCATAGAATTATTGATGGAGCAGAAGCTGCTCGTTTCAATAATGACTTGAAAG
>CACLTO010000022.1 GCA_902609915.1 uncultured Pelagibacteraceae bacterium | reverse complement strand
GGCACAATGAGCCCGTTCCAACACGGAGAGGTTTTTGTGACTGATGATGGAGCTGAGACGGACTTAGATTTAGGTCATTACGAAAGATTTACCAATATATCATCAAAGAAATCAGACAACATTACTACAGGTCGTATTTATAGTGATGTAATTAAAAGAGAAAGAAAAGGAGGATACTTAGGAAAAACTGTTCAAGTTATACCTCATGTTACAAATCGAATTAAAGAATTTATAAAAAAAGATATTAGCAATGAAGACTTTGTTATATGTGAAATAGGCGGAACAATTGGAGATATTGAAAGTTTACCATTTGTTGAAGCTATAAGACAATTTTCAAATGAACATGGTAAATCAAAAACATTGTTTATTCACTTAACCTTTGTTCCATTTTTGAAATCATCAGATGAAATTAAAACTAAACCAACTCAGCATTCAGTTAAAGAATTGAGGAGTATTGGTATCCAACCAGACATAATTATTTGTAGATCTCAACAGTCTATTCCTTTAGACCAAAGGAAAAAAATATCCTTATTTTGTAACGTTTCAATAGAAAATGTTATTGAAACTGTAGATGTAAGGACGATCTATGAAGCACCAATGAGTTTTTATAACCAAAAACTAGATAAACAAGTTTTAAAATATTTTAAACTTAAATCTAAAAAAAGAGCTAATCTAAGTCCATGGAAGAAAATTACTAAAATTGTCTTAAATACCAAAAATATTGTAAATATTGCCATAATTGGAAAATATGTAAATTTAAAGGATGCTTATAAATCTTTAGATGAGGCTCTTATACATGGTGGTATTGCTAATAAAGTAAAAGTAAATTTAATAAGAATAGAGTCGGATCATTTAAATAATAATGATATCAAAAAAAGACTTAAGAATGTGTCGGGATTATTGATACCAGGTGGTTTTGGTAAAAGAGGGACAGAAGGTAAAATTTCAGCTATAAAATTTGCAAGGGAAAATAAAATACCATTTCTTGGCATTTGTTTTGGGATGCAGATGGCTATAGTCGAATTTGCGAGAAATAAACTAAAAATCAAAAAAGCAGGATCAAGTGAACTGGATAAAAAATGTTACCCGGTTATTGGTTTAATTAATGAATGGGATAAAAATGGCAAAAAAATAAAAGGGACCGACAGAAATTTAGGTGGAACAATGAGATTGGGCTTATATGAAGCTAAATTAAGAAATAATTCTGCCATAAATAGAATCTATAATTCAAATTCTATTAAAGAAAGACATAGGCACAGATATGAAGTTAACAATAATCTTAAAGAACAATTTGAAAATAAAGGATTAATTTTTTCAGGGATGTCACCAGACAACAAACTTCCAGAAATAATTGAACTCAAAAATCATCCATGGTTTATAGGTGTTCAATTTCATCCTGAATTTAAATCTAGACCTTTAGTCCCTCATCCCTTATTCTCCTCATTTATCAAAGCAGCGAAAAATTACAAATGAGTAGTATTAAGGTAAACTGCAATAATCTAGAAATCTCTAATGAAAGTAAAATTTGTATTATAGCAGGTCCTTGCCAGCTTGAAACTGAACAACATGCAATGGATATGGCCGGTAAAATAAGAGAAATTACTAAAAAGTTAGATCTTGGTTTTATTTATAAGACGTCTTTTGATAAAGCTAATAGAACAAGCCTTAAAGGCAAAAGGGGTGCTGGTCTTGACATATCACTTCCTGTTTTTGATAAAATAAAAAAAGAACTTAATGTTCCAATTCTAACCGATATTCATAATGTTGATCAATGTTCAATCGTTTCAGATCACGTAGATATTTTACAAATCCCTGCTTTTTTATGTCGTCAAACTGACCTGTTGATTGCTGCTGCAAAAACAAAAAAAATTATTAATGTAAAAAAAGGTCAGTTTTTAGCACCATGGGATATGATCAATGTAACAAAAAAAATTTCAGACTCAGGTAATAAAAACATTTTGGTAACCGAAAGAGGGGCTAGCTTTGGTTACAATACCTTAGTTTCAGATATGAGATCTATTCCAATAATGGCGAAGAATGGTTACCCAGTAATTTTTGATGCCACACATTCAGTTCAACAACCTGGAGGTCTTGGTGAAAAAAGTGGAGGTCAAAGAGAATTTATTGAATATTTAGCAAGAGCTGCTGTCGCTGTTGGTGTTGCAGGAGTTTTTATAGAAACTCATCAAGATCCTGACAATGCTCCATCTGATGGTCCCAATATGATACCTCTAAATAAATTAGAAGATCTGTTAAAAAGATTAGTTGATATAGATAATTTAATTAAAAAATAAGTGAGTAAAATTTTTAAAGTAAAAGCTCGTCAAGTTTATGATAGTAGAGGCAATCCAACAATCGAAGCTGAGGTTTTTAGCAAAAACAAAAGTGCCAAAGCCATATGTCCTTCTGGAGCATCAACAGGAACTTATGAAGCTTTTGAAAAAAGAGATAAAAATAATAAAAAATATTTAGGAAAAAGCGTTTTAAGTGCGGTTAATTTGATTAATTCAAAAATTTCAAAAAAATTAAAAGGTCAGAATATTCATAATCAAGAAAAAATAGACTTTTTAATGATAAATTTAGATGGAACAAAGCAAAAAAGAAGATTAGGAGCAAATTCAATTCTAGCTGTATCAATGGCAGTCAAAAAACTTTCTGCAAAACTCAAAAATTTACCATTGTATAAAACTTTCTTAGTGAAAAACAATTTTAGATTGCCATTTCCCTTAATGAATATAATTAACGGAGGAGCGCATGCAAATAATGGATTGAGAATACAAGAATTTATGATTAGGCCAGATCGTGCAAAAAGTTTTTCAGAAGCGATGAGAATTTGTTTTGTAGTAATAAAAAATTTAAATAAACTTATTAAAAGTAAGGGTTTGTCAACATCAGTTGGTGATGAGGGAGGATTTGCACCCATGATAAACAATAACAATCAAGCGTTAGATTTAATTGTACAAGCTGTTCAAAAGTCTGGCTTTAAGAATGGTAAAGATGTATCAATTTGCTTGGATGTAGCAGCAAATGAGCTAGTTAAGAAAGACAAATATTCAATTCATTCAAAAAACTTTATTTCAGTAGAAAAATCAATTCTAGAGTACAGAAAAATAGTTCAAAAATACAAGATTAAATCAATAGAAGATCCTTTTGCTGAAAATGACTGGAATTCATGGAATAAGTTGATGAAGTCAGTAAAAAAAATACAAATTGTAGGAGATGACCTTTATGTTACTAATCTTGAGAGATTAAAAAAAGGTTTTTTGAATTTATCGTCAAATGCTATCTTGATAAAGCTAAATCAAATAGGCACAGTTTCTGAAACATTAGAAGTAATAAAATTTGCTCAAATAATCGGATTTAAAACAATTATTTCTCACAGATCAGGTGATAGTGAAGACACTTTTATTGCTGATTTAGCGGTGGGTACTAATTCAAATCAAATAAAAACAGGATCTTTAGCGAGATCTGAGCGAGTAGCCAAATATAATCAATTAATTCGGATAGAAGAAGAACTTGGAAAAAGGGCTATAATGAATAAAATTCATTAATGTTTAAAAGTTTAAAAAAAAACTATCTTTTATTAATATCTCTCTTTTTAATTATATATTTTTTTTTCAATTTTCTATCAGGTGAAAGAGGATTAATTTCATACTTTGAAAAAAAAAAAGCACTTAATGACTTAAAAATTAAAGAATTATCAATAAAAACCCAAATAAATGACTTGGATTTTAAGAATTCATTACTAAGTGACAATCTTGATCTTGATTATGTTGAAACTTTAATTAGAGAAAGATTTCTTTATGGTAAGAAAAATGAGCGAATTTTTATAATAAAAAAAAATGACACAAAAAATTAAACCTAGACACCCAGAAAAAGTTAAGAATCCTATCAATCCAATTAAAAAAAAACCTGAGTGGATAAGGTCTAAGCTTTCTAATAGCAAAGAATTTTTTTTAACCAAGACTATAGTTAATCAAAACAATTTAGTTACTGTATGCCAGGAAGCAAACTGCCCAAATATTACCGAATGTTGGAGTAAAAGACATGCAACATTCATGATTATGGGAGATACTTGTACAAGAGCATGTGGTTTTTGTGATGTTAAAACAGGTAAGCCTGGAAAATTAGATGAACTCGAACCAGTTAAAATTTCTCAAGCTGTTAAAAAACTTAATTTAAAACATGTAGTAATAACCTCTGTCGATAGAGATGATTTAAAAGATGGAGGATCAAATCACTTCTCTAAAGTTATAAATCAAACTAGAAAAACTAATCCAAATACTACCATAGAGGTTTTAACTCCAGATTTTTTAAGAAAAGGTGATGCATATAAAAAAGTCTTGGAGGCTAATCCAGACGTTTTCAATCACAATATTGAAACTGTGCCAAGCCTTTATTTAAAAGTAAGACCTGGCTCGAGGTATTTTGCTTCTTTAGAACTTTTAAAAAATGCAAAAAAAATGAATAAAAATGTTTTTACAAAATCAGGAATTATGGTTGGTTTAGGTGAAAATAAAGATGAAATTTTACAAGTAATGGATGATCTAAAAGCAGCAGAAGTTGATTTTTTAACTATAGGTCAGTACTTACAACCTTCAGTAAAACATTTTCCTTTAATCAGATATTATACTCCAAAAGAATTTGATGAACTTGGAAATATTGCTAAAGCAAAAGGGTTTTTATTGGTTTCCTCTTCACCATTAACAAGATCATCGTATCATGCTGATGAAGATTTTGCTAAATTACAACAAAATAGAATTAATATTCATTAATGCCAAAAGCCTCTGTTACACGTCAGATAACACGTGAAAAACAAAAATTAATTGACTTTGTTCTAGATATAGAAAAGTACCCAGAATTTATTCCATTTTGTATAGATTCAAAAGTTTATGAAAGAAATGACAAGAAAGATGAAATAGCAATTATTGCTGATCTTACTATTGGTAAAAAGCCTTTCGTAGATACTTACAAAAGTGATGTAAGATATAAAAAGAAAAATGACTTAATTCATGTGACCAATATTGGAGGTCCCTTAAAACATTTAGAAAATAATTGGAAATTTATACAAAAAGAGAATTTTACAGAAGTTCATTTTGATGTTGATTTTGAAATTAAAAATAAATTTTTAGATATGATTATGACAAAATCTTTTGAATTTGGATTAAATAAAATAGCAGATGCATTCCAAAAAAAAGCAGAAAGTCTCTAAATTTCAGAATTTATAATTGCAATCGCTTTTTTCACTGTTTTTTTTTGAATTGAAGTTCTATTCTTAGATTTAAATATATTTTTACTTATTATTATTTTGTTACCTCTTTTTAGTCCAATATAGACTAATCCGACAGGTTTTTTTTTAGTTCCTCCTTTTGGTCCCGCAATGCCTGTTACAGAAATACTGATATTTGCTTTAGATATTTTTGATAGATTAACAACCATCGCTTTGCAACATTCTGGACTTACAGCACCATAATTTTTTATTATTTTTTTATTTACCTTTAAAATTTTAACTTTTGATTGATTTGAATAGGTAATTAAGCCTAAATTGAATACTTTGGAAGCTCCATTTACAGACGTAATAGAGCTAGCAAGCATACCGCCTGTACACGACTCAGCCAAAGATATTTTAATTTTTTTTTTAGTTAATTTTTTTATTAAAGACTTCATTAGATAAAATAGCTACTTAAAACCATAAAACAAATTAATGATAAAACAACATATAAACCAGCACAAACATCATCCATAATTACCCCAAAGCTATTTTTATAATTTTTATCAAAGTAACTAACAGGAAAAGGTTTTCTAATATCAAAAAATCTAAACAGTATGAAAAAAACAACATAAAATATTATTGCTTCATTAGGTGATTTTTGCGTTCCATGAGAAATTTCGTATAAATAAATTGGAATTGATTGTCCTATGAATTCATCAATTACAATCTCTTTTGGATCCTTATCTTCATTATTCTTAGTATAGCTAGCAACGGCTAAAAAAGAATAAATAGAGATTATCATTAATCCTGTCAGTATTGAATAATGTGAAATATCTAGAGTGTGAAACAGTATATAAAGTATTATTATTGTTACAAAAGAGGCCAAAGTTCCAGGTATTAGACTAATTTTACCCAAACCTAACATGGTGACAAATAATGAATTAAATTTCTTGATCATATTTTGTAATTGAAATTATAACCTCACAAGCAATAGCTTTTTCTTTTCCTATTAGACCTAATTTTTCCACAGTTTTACCTTTAAGATTAATCTTTTTTTTTTCTAAATTCATTAAATTTGATATCGAATTAATTATTTTATTTCGATATTTTGAAACTTTAGGTTTTTCGCATATTAAATTTACATCTAAATTATTTATTGAAAAATTATTTTTATATAAATGTTCTAAAACAGGTTTAAGCATTTTTGGAGATCTTATATTCTTATATTTATTTTTATTACTTGGAAAGTATGTGCCTATATCTTTTTTTTGAATGGCACCTAAGATTGCGTCAATTATTGCATGTAAAATTACATCGCCGTCCGAGTGGCCTTGTAAACCAGAGTGAAAAGGTATTTTTGTTCCACCAAGATAAAGAGTCTTATTTTTTATTAATCTGTGAATATCAAAACCGATACCAAATGTTGTTTTATTTATTTTTATATCATTAAAATAGGTAATTTTATTATTTTTTCTTTCACCTCTAATATAAAAAATCTTGTAATTATTATTTATAAATAACGTTGCTTCATCTGTAATATTTTTATTATTTTTTAATGATAAAGTATATAAATCTCTAAACTTAAAAGCTTGTGGGGTTTGGGTTAACAATATTTTATTTCTATCCAAATTAATAAATTGATTTTGAGATTTATATTTAATTGAATCTTTTGGGTGGATATAAGGCACAACGGCTTTATTTTTTTTTAAATTTTTAATTAAATTATTTAATAGATTTATTGAAAAATTTGGTCTTGCGGCGTCATGAATTAGTACATTGTTTGGTTTAAATTTTTTTAAATATTTTAATGCATTTAAAGAGGAGTCTGATCTTTCTTTGCCACCCTTAATTATTTTAACTAATTTTGGGTATTTTTTTTTCTTAAGTCGATTTGGATTATTTGAAACTACAACTATTTTTTTAAAAAGCTTTGAATTTAGTGATTTTTCTATTGAGTGATCTATTGTTTCTTTATTTTTATAAATATAAAATTGTTTTGCAATTTTATTATGAAATCTCTTACTTTTACCCGCAGCTAATATTACAATATAGTTGTTCATACTTTTAAATAATATAATTTTTAATTATGATTGATCTTTTGAAAAAAAACATTTTAATTATTATTCTATTTAGTATCACACTATTTATTGGATTTTTAACATTTTTGACATTCATAGACAGAAGTTTCATTGAATTAAATCAAAAAAATTTACAATTTCTTTTAATTACCAACATCATATTATTAATATTATTATTCATTTTAATTTTTCTAGAGATTAAAAAATCAATCAAAACTGATATTGACAAAGATGGACTCAGATCTAATAAAAAATATATTACATACTTTTCTCTTTTTACTTTAATACCATCAATATTAATTTCAATTTTTTCACTTTTTTTATTTTCTTTTGCTCTCGAAAAATATTTTGATAAAAAAGTAACAACAGTAGTAAATAATTCCTATGAACTTGCTAAAAGTTATGTTCAAGAAGTGAGGAATAAAATTGAGTCAGATGTTATTTTAATTGCTTTTGACACAAACAAAAGTGCAAAATTTCTTAATGATAGTGATAGAGAATACACAAGATTTCTTAGGACTCAAAAATTAATAAGAGATATTGATGAGATACATATAATTGATCAAAATAAAAAATTATTATTCACAAATTTAAATGACTTTAAAAAATACGTACCGCCATTAGATGGTGCTCTAAAGTTAGTTTTAGATGATGACAGACCATTAAAAATTATTAATGCTCCAAAAAATATATCCGCTGCCATAATTAGACTTCAAGCATTTGAAGACAGATTTTTATATGTTGTAAAATATTTAGATAAAGATATATCCAAATACCTCAACGAATCTCAAGAAGCCATCAATTTTTATTATACAGTCGAGGAGAGAAGTACGGGTATAAAGATATCTTTTGCTATTATTTATCTAATAGTTGTAACTTTACTTCTTTTTATTTCAATTACTATTGCAATAAGGTTTTCTTCTCGATTTTTTAGATCTATCAATAATTTGATTTTAGCTTCAACGGCAATTGGAAAAGGTGATCTGAATATAAAAGTCCCTGAAACAAAAACTGATAAGGATTTAGAGAAGTTAAATAAAAATTTTAATTCAATGATATTAAGATTAAAAGACCAACAAGAAAAACTAATTATTAATGAAAGACATGAAGCCTGGGGTAGTCTTGCTAGAAAGCTTGCTCATGAAATAAAAAATCCACTTACCCCAATTCAATTATCTATTGACCGATTAAAAGAAAAATATACTAACCAAATTGATAGCAATGAAAAAATTAATTTTGAGGAAAATCTTAAGATTATCAATAATCAAATAATTCAAATTGGTAATTTATTAAATGAGTTTTCAGATTTTGCAAGAATGCCCAAACCAATTTTTAAAAAGAATAATTTAATAGAGATAATTAAAGATAACATAAAACTATTGTCTGAGATTGATTTATCAATAGATATTAATTTTATTTCAAATAAATCTGCAATCTTTTTTGAATGTGATAAGGAGCAAATGAGTAGAGTGATATTTAATCTAGTTAAAAATTCAGTAGAAAGTATTCAACAAAAAGCTCAAAACACAAGCAATTTAGATAAAATAATTACTATTGAAATTTCTGATGAAAATAGCCACATTTCAATTGTAATTAATGACAGTGGAATAGGTTTTGGAAACTTTACAAATACTAAGGATGTTCTAAATCCATATTTTACAACAAAAAAAAATGGAACGGGTTTAGGACTTTCAATAGTAAATAAAATAATTAATGATCATAATGGTAAATTAAATTTTGTTTCAATACCTAATGGAGCAAAAATAGAAATTACATTTTAGAATGAATATAGAAGTTTTAATTGTTGACGATAACTCAGATATAAGAAATATACTCAACGAACTTATTATTGATGCCGGTTATAAAACCAGAGTAGCAGCAAATTATACTCAAGCACTTAGTGAAATTGATAAAAAAATGCCTGATGTTGCCATTCTAGACGTTAAACTCGACAAAGGAGATAACGATGGAATACAATTATTATCCCACATTAAGTCTAAAAATAGTGATGTGCCAGTAATAATGATTTCTGGTCATGCTAATATTGAAATGGCGATAAATTCTTTAAAACATGGAGCATTTGAATTTGTTGAAAAACCTTTTGATCGATCAAGATTGTTAAATTTTATTAGTAGAGCTGTAGAGAATTTAAATCTAAGAACGCAAAACAAAGAGTATGAAAATAAACTTTTCTCTTCATACGATCTAATAGGTGAGAGTAAAAATATTTCTAATATTAGAGATCAGATTGAAAAGATTTCTCTTACTGAAAGTAGAGTATTTATTAATGGACCCTCAGGTTCAGGAAAAGAATTAATTGCAAGAAAGATTCATAAAAAATCCAAAAGAAATAGTAAACCTTTTGTAATTATAAATGGAGCCTTATTAGACAATGATAAATATGAACTTGAATTATTTGGTGAAGAAAAGAATGATGGATCAATTTCTTATGGTGCTTTAGAAAAAGCTAATAAAGGTACTCTTTTAGTTGACCAAGTATCAGAAATTCCATTAGCGATTCAATCAAAGATTTTACGTGTTTTGACGGATCAAAAATTTAAAAGAGTAAATGGTAACAATGATATAAATGTAGATGTAAGATTAATCTGTTCCTCAAGTAAGGATCTTAAAAATGAAATTGAATTAGGAAATTTTAGAGAGGACTTATTTCACAGATTGAATGTATTTGAAATAAATATAAAACCTTTGAGTGAAAGAATTTCAGATATTCCACATCTAATAAATTATTTCTCAAGTAAAATTTCTGAAGGTTATAATATTAAAAAATTAGATATTGATGAAAATAATAGTTATATTTTGAATCACGAATGGCATGGAAATGTTAGAGAGTTAAGAAATTTAATAGAGAGAATCGCAATATTGCAGCCCAATACTCAAGAAAAAATTTCAAATATAATTAAAGAGTCGCTGAAAACTGACAATAATATTAATAGAATGAATGAAAATAACCTTTCAGTACCATTAAAAGAGGCTAGAGAAAAATTTGAAAAGGAGTATTTAACTATACAATTGAAAAAATTTAATGGAAATATATCTAAAACAGCAACATTTGTAGGAATGGAACGAAGTGCCCTTCATAGAAAACTAAAAGGTTTAGGAATTAAAGAATTTAATTAAAATGAATATTATAATTTGTGGTGCGGGTAGAGTTGGTTTTACGATAGCTAAATTGTTAAGTGAACAAGGTCATTCAATAACTGTTATTGATCAATCTAGCGATGATATACAAAAAATAAACGATGCCCTAGATGTGAAAGCGATAGTAGGAAAAGCTACTTTTCCTTCTATTTTAGAAAAAGCTAATGCAAATGAAACTGACATGATTATCGCCGTTACACGAAACGATGAAATCAATATGTTAATTTGTCAAATAGCTTTTTCAATCTTTAATATTTCAAAAAAAATTGCAAGAATAAGGTCTCAGGATTATTTAAACCCAAAATTTACTAGAGTTTATAATAAAGAAAATTTGCCAATAGACGTAATAATTTCTCCAGAAATAGAAATAGCTAGGTCTATACAAAGAAAATTAGAAGCCCCAGGGGCACTTGATAGTGTACCTTTTGCTGATAATCAAATTAGACTTTTAGAAATATTAATTAGAGATAATTGTAAATTAATAAATTCGAAATTAAATGAATTAACAAAAAAATTTCCAAATCTTGATGCAAATATTATTGCAATTACAAGGGGTGATAAATCTTTTATACCAAAAAAAACTGATATGGTTCAAGAAAAAGATAAAATATACGTAATCATAAATTCGTCTCAAATGGGAGAAACATTAGAAGCTTTTGGCCATACAGAAAAAATATCTAAAAAAATCTTGATAATTGGAGGTGGTAATATTGGTTATAATCTTGCTAAAAATATTGAGGAGACACTTGAGGGTGTGAGAGTTAAAGTAGTTGAAAAGAATAAATTACGTGCTGAATATTTAGCAAATGAATTAAATAATACCATTGTAATTAATGGTGATGGATTAGATGAAGAGGTTTTATTAGAAGCTAACTTAGATGAAGCCGAAACAGTCCTAGCACTCACAAATGATGATGAGGATAACTTAATGGTAAGTGTTCTTGTTGAAAAATTTGCAAAAGATCAAAAAAATGTTGATGACAAAAGAACAATGGCATTAATAAATAAACCAAATTACTCTCTCTTACAATCTTCATTAAAAATTGATGATTTAATTGATCCACGACTGAATACAGTTTCAAGTATTTTAAAACATGTTCATAAAGGAACGATAGAAAATGCTTATACTATATCAGATGGTGAGTATGAGGTTATTGAAGCTGAAATAATTGAAACTTCTGAACTTATTAATAAAGAATTGAAAGATGCAAATCTACCAGATGAAATAAGAATTGGAGCTATTTTAAGAAATAAAAAAGTAATTATTCCAAAATCAAATTTTATTTTTCAAAATGATGACCAAATTGTATTGATTGTTAAAAAAGATGCTATCTCAGTTGTAGAAAATCTTTTTAGATTAAGCTCTGTTTAATTAAATGTTTGGGTTACAAGTCAGATATCTCAGTTTCTTTTTTGGTATAATTTCAATACTTTCTTTTTTTAATATTATTTATTCGTATTATTTTAATCTTTACCTAAATTTAGATACTTATTTTTATACATTATTAATCTCATTTCTATTGTTTATAATATTTTATTTTTTTGGCAAAGATATCAAAAGACCAAGCATTTTTGATAAAATATTGATTATATTTTTTGGATATTTATTTTTACCGTTAATCTTATCTATTCCTTTTTATCTAAGCATATATAATTTAACATTTTTAAATTCTTATTTTGAATCCATTTCGGGATTTACATCAACAGGATTTACGATATTTGAAAATATAAGATTAATAGACCAGAGCCTTATAATTTGGAGATCTTCAACTCAGTGGATTGGTGGGTTATATTTTCTATTTTCTATAATTTATTTAATTGATATTTATGATGAAAGTTTTAAAAAAACATTAACTAATTTCGAATCATTAAGTAGTTCTGAAAGTTTAAAACAAGCAACAAAAATTTTTATACTCTATTCTTTTTTAACTATATTTATATTTGTAATATTAAATTTCTTTTCAATAAGAACTTTTGACTCTTTAAATCTTGCTCTAACAATAATTTCGTCAGGTGGAT
>CACLTO010000021.1 GCA_902609915.1 uncultured Pelagibacteraceae bacterium | reverse complement strand
TATTTTTTTTTATTTGATCTGATAAATTATCAGTTATTTTTGAGTAACCAGATAGTCCAACAACATCTCCTAAGAATAAAATTTTCATTTAAAATTATTTATTATTTAATATGAAGTCTAGTTTAATATCATAAATATCCGCTGGTATTTTTTTTACTTTTTGATATTTGTAAGCAAATCCAATAGTAACTACTTTCTTTTTTTTCCTAATTTTTTTTATATATCTGTCATAAAAACCTCCACCATAACCAATTCTATTTAAATGATTGTCAAAGGCTACTACTGGCACCAGTAGAATATCGGGATACTTTATTTTTTTAGAAATTGGCTCAGGTATACCAAATTTATTAACAACTAAAGGATCATTAATAGACCATTCAAAGAAGTCCATCTGAGATTTTTTCTTAATCTTTGGTAAAGAAATTAAAAAATTTTTTTTTTCAAATTTCTCTAAAACTTGTAAAATATCAATTTCATAATTATATGGATAATAACCACCTACTGTCTTTCCAAAAATATACTTTTTTTTCAAAATTTTTAAAATAGAACTAAAATCGAATGTTAATTTTTTTTGTTTTTTTTGTTTTCTTATTTTGAAAATTTTTTTTCTAATTTGAGATTTATTCACTAAATTTAATTATGATAATTTATCTAAACTTGCTTTTTCTACAAAGTTTGAAATTTCTTCTGCAGCACTATCAATTAATCTCTCATAATGCTTTTGATTCATTTCAATTTCATTTTTTAAATTATCGTGATTATTGTTAAGTTTTTTTATTTCATCTTCTTTTTTATTTTTATACTCATAAACTAATGTTTTTAACTCTTTAAATTTATTTGTTAATTCTTTTAACTCATTTTTCTTTTGTTCAACATTTTTTTTTGTTTCATAATATTCATCCATTACTTTTACTGCTGTAATTAATAAAAGTTTATTCTCTCCAATATTACCTAAATCATTTTTTAGATCATTAAATTTTTGATTTATATGAATTAGTAGTTCCTCTAAATGTTCCTCCTGTCCATCTTCACATGAAAGTAAAAATTCTTTACCGTTAAATTTAATATTTACGTTTGCCATTTATCAATCTCATCCATCAAAGTATTTGTTTCTTGATTTAATTCATCTATTTTATTTGAAAATTCTAATCTTTTTTTTTCTTCCATTTTTTCTCTATTTTCTAGTTCGCTCAATTTTATTGCTAAATTATCATGTTCATTAACTAAAGTTTTATATTTTTTCTCTATTTCTTGCTTTTCAATTTCTAATTGATTTTTTTGATCGCTTAACATTTCAATATTTTTTTTTATATCTGGGTTTTCAAGATTTAACTCCTTAAGTTTAGTCAAAGCTAAGCTAAGTTTTTTTTCTTTTTCAAGTATAGAATTCATATATATATATTTATATTATTAAATAGAATCTTCTAAGTCTAGACAGGATAACATTGAATAAACTTTATAAAGAATTAGCTAATTGTATAAGATTTCTATCGATTGACGCTGTACAAAAGGCAAACTCTGGGCATCCAGGTATGCCTATGGGAATGGCAGACGTGGCAACTGTTCTTTTTAAAGATTATTTAAATTTTGACCCAAAAAACCCTAGTTGGATTAATAGGGATAGATTCGTTCTTTCTGCAGGTCATGGATCAATGCTTCTTTACTCTCTTCTCCATCTTACTGGTTACAAAAGTGTAACGTTAAATGATATTAAAAATTTTAGAAAACTCGATTCAATTTGTGCAGGACATCCTGAATACCATCCAAATACTGGAATTGAAACTACTACAGGTCCGTTAGGACAAGGAATATCTAATGCAGTTGGTTTTGCAATTTCAGAAGAAATTTTAAAAAAAAAAATTGGGAAAAGAATAGTTAATCATAAAACTTATGTTTTAGCTGGTGATGGATGTTTAATGGAAGGGATAAGCCATGAGGCATTAAGTTTAGCAGGACATTTGAACTTAAAAAATCTTATTTTATTGTTTGATAATAATTCTGTTTCAATTGATGGTCCTACAAATTTAGCTGTATCAGATGATTATGAAAAAAGGTTTAAAAGTTACGGTTGGAATTATTTAAAGATTAACGGACACAATTTTAAAGAAATTTCAAAAGCGCTTAAAAAAGCTCAAAAATCAAAAAGACCTATCGCAATCTCTTGTAAGACAACAATCGGATATGGATCTCCAAATAAGGGAGGTAAAGCCTCGTCTCACGGTAGTCCTTTAGGAGTAGAGGAAATAAAATTAGTTAGAGAAAAATTAAACTGGAAACACAATGCCTTTGAAATTCCAAAAAACTTACTTAATGAATGGAGATCAATAGGTGAAAAAGCATCAAAAAAAGCTAAAAAACACAAAAAAGATATTTCATTAAAATATAACAAAAATAAAAATGATATCAATGCAGAAATAGACAAAGCTAAATTAGATTATCTAAAAAATTTACAACCAATAGCTACTAGAAAATGTTCAGAGAAATTTTTAGAAATTGTAACCAAAATTCCAAACTTAATAGGCGGATCAGCAGATTTAGCTGGATCAAATAATACCAAAACTAAAAATCATAAAATTATTAAATCAAACGATTTCTCAGGTAATTATATTCATTATGGAGTAAGAGAGCATGCAATGTGCGGTATTATGAATGGCATCTCACTTCACAGTAAGCTTATACCTTATGGTGGAACTTTTTTAATATTTAGCGACTATTGTAAGCCATCTATAAGACTTGCAGCTATGATGAAACAAAAAGTCATTTATGTTTTTACACATGATTCTATTGGCCTTGGAGAAGATGGCCCAACTCATCAACCTATTGAACAATTAACTAGCTTAAGATCTATTCCAAATTTAAATGTTTTTAGACCTTCTGATCTAATTGAAACTTTTGAATGTTGGCAATTAGCATTAGAAAGTAAAAGTTCTCCAAGTGTAATTGCTTTGACAAGACAAAGCTTAAATCCAGTTCGTACAAAAAAATCATCAAAAAACATATCCACCACTGGTGCTTATGAGGTTTTAAGAACAGGAAATAAAATAAGTGCAACAATTATAGCAACCGGATCTGAAACTAGCCTTGCAATTGATGTAAGTCATAAATTAGCCACAGATGGCATTTACTCAAAAGTAATATCAATGCCTTGTCATGAATTATTTGATCAACAGAGTATAGGTTATAAAAATAAGATTTTAAATGAGTCTAAACTTGTTGTTTCTATAGAGGCATCCGAAACTGATTATTGGAAAAAATATACTGGTAACAAAGGGATGAATTTTGGAATTGATGATTTTGGAAAAAGTGCACCATATAAAGATATTTACCATCACTTCGAATTAAATTCAGAGATTATAGCAAAAAAGATTAAGAAAAAATTATGACAATTAAAGTTGGAATTAATGGATTGGGTAGAATAGGAAGAATGATTATTCGATCTATTATTGAAAATAAAAATAATAATATAGATATTAAACATATTAATAATAGAGCTAATTCTGAGGTAAGTGCATCTCTGTTAAAATATGATTCTATTCATGGAAAATTTGATGCTGATATAAGTTTTGATGAAAATCATATCATTGTCAATAAAAACAAAATTACATTTAGCCAAGAGACAGATCTGAATAACATTAATTGGAGTAAATACAGTGTGGATTATGTTTTTGAGTGCACAGGTAAATTTAATTCAAAAGAAAAATTATTACCCCATATCAATAATGGTGCAAAAAAAGTTATAGTTTCTGCTCCATGTAAAGACGCTGACAAAACTATAGTATATGGAGTAAATGAAACAGAATTAAAAATAAATGACAATATTATATCTGCTGGGTCATGTACAACCAATTGTCTCGCCCCTGTTGCTCATGTTTTAAACGAAAATTTTGAAATCGAGAAAGGGTTTATGACTACAATTCATTCATTCACAAGTGATCAAAGAATCTTAGATAATTCTCACAAAGATCCAAGAAGAGCTAGGTCAGCAAGCCAATCTATAGTGCCAACTTCAACAGGTGCATCAAAGTCAATTGGTGAAATTATACCTTCACTTAAAGGTAAATTAGATGGAGTGGCAATGAGAGTGCCTACGCCCAACGTTTCATTGATTGAGTTGACATTCTGCACAAAAAAAGACCTTAGTGTTGATAAGATTAATTTAGCATTTCAAAAATTCAGTGAAAAAAATAAAATTCTTGAAACCACTAAAGAAAAGCTTGTATCTATAGACTTTAATCATAATCCTGCTTCATCGATCATTGATGAAAATTTAACAAAAGTGATTGGTAAAAATATGGGTAAAATTTCTGCATGGTACGATAATGAGTGGGGTTTTTCTAACAGGATGTGTGATATAGTGGATCATCTTGATAAAATTTCTTAATGAACAGTATTAAAGATCATGAAAATCTTAATTTTAAGATAGTTTTGTTGAGACTGGACTTAAATGTTCCTCTTAAAAATGGTCTCATTACTGATGAAACCAGAATTAATAAGATTATACCGACACTTGAATTTTTAATAAAAAAAAATACTAAAATTTTAATAATTTCTCATGTTGGGCGGCCTAGAGGAAAAGTGAGTAAAGACCTTTCTCTAAAACCTATTTGTGAAAACTTAGAAAAAAAGATTAAAACAAAAATAAAATTGATAAATGAAAATATTTTTAAAGTTAAAAAAGATGATTTATTTAAAAAGCACGAGGAGAAGATTATTTTTTTTGAAAATATAAGATTTTATATTGAGGAGGAAAAAAATGAATTAAATTTCTCAAAACACTTAGCTAGTTTTGCGGATTTATATGTAAACGAAGCTTTTTCTTGCTCGCATAGATCTCATGCCTCTGTATGCAAGATTACAGAATTTTTACCATCATTTGCTGGATTACAACTAGAAAAAGAAATTAATGCTTTGAAAAAAGTTACTACGGAAATTAGAAAACCAATTACTTGTATTATCGGTGGTTCTAAAATTTCTACAAAAATTAATATAATAAAAAATTTAATACCTAGATTTAACAATATAATCTTTGTTGGAGGTATGGCAAATAATATTCTGAGCTATAAAGGCAATAAAATTGGAAGATCAATTAATGAAAAAAATTGTGAAAATATAATTAAAGAAATTTTTGATATTTCAAAAAATCAACTTTGTGAAATTATTTATCCAGAAGATGTTTTGATAGGAAAAAGTATGGATGGTAAAGCAGAAATGAAGGACCTTAAAGATATAACAGATGATGATTTAATCTTAGACGTTGGACCAAAAACAATAAATAAAATTCAGGGTATCATTGAAAATAGTAAAACTATTCTATGGAATGGTCCTGCTGGTTATTTTGAAAATCCAAATTTCGCAAAAGGTAGCTTTGAAATTGCAAATTCAATTATAAAAAAAAATAAAAAAAAATCAATTTATTCTGTTGTAGGTGGTGGAGATACTGTAGCTGTTATCAATCAATTAAATGTGATTAAAGATTTTAATTTTGTTTCAACTGCTGGTGGTGCATTTTTAGAATATCTTGAAGGAAAAGAACTTCCTGGTATAAAAGCCCTTAATTATAATGTCAGAATTAAATAATATAGCAATAAAAATTCTTGAAAATGGCAAAGGAATTTTAGCAGCAGATGAAAGCACAGGAACAATGACTAAAAGGTTGGATGGTGTAAACGTGCCTTCAACACCAGAAAACAGATTATTGTTTAGAGAAACTCTTTTCGGTTCACTTTCAATGAAGAAATGTATAGGGGGTGTAATTTTATATGATGAAACAATAAAACAAACAACTACGAAAAAAAATAAGATTCCAGAATTAATTTCAAAAATGGGCTCGCTTCCGGGTATTAAAGTAGACACAGGTACAAAAGCCTTAGCTGGTTCACTAGAGGAAAAAATAACTGAAGGTCTTGATGGATTAAGGGAAAGATTAAAAGAATATAATGAGCTAGGTGCAAAATTTACAAAATGGAGAGGGGTTTATAATATAAGTAAAAATTATCCAAGTAAACTTTCGGTACATTCTAACGCGCATGCATTAGCAAGATACTCTGCACTAGTTCAAGAATGCAATATGGTTCCAATTGTTGAGCCTGAGGTCTTAATGGATGGTGATCATTCTGTTAAACAGTGTTTGGAGGTAACTTCGGAAGTAATAAAAAAATGCTTTGATGAATTAATTGCACATAAGGTGGATTTAAAGGGAATGATACTGAAACCCAATATGATTTTAGCAGGAAATAAATCTAGAGAAAAGGTATCGAATGAACAAATTGCAAAATTAACTCTAGAATGTTTGCAGTCCTCTGTACCCTCAGAAGTTCCAGGCATTGCTTTTTTATCTGGAGGTCAGTCTGAAATAGAGGCAACAGAAAATTTGAATTTAATAAATAAGCACAATAATACTAATTTTATAATGAGTTATTCTTATGGAAGAGCTCTTCAGCAAAGTGCCTTAAAACATTGGTCTAAAGATATTCAGGACATCGAGGGCACGCAGAAGGTTTTTAATCACCGAGCTGAAATGAATACATTAGCTGCTCAAGGAAAATGGTCAAAGGATCTTGAGATATAATAAAAAAAGATTTATTTACCTAGTCTCCCCACCTAAGATTGGAAAAAAATTTTTCAAAGACTTAAGTGAGGTTTTAAAGATAAAAAAAACAAATTTTTTTCAACTAAGACTAAAAAAAGGAAGTTTAAAAAAAAAGTTGAAAATTGGACTTAAAATTCAAAAAATATGTAAAAAATTTAATGTGAAATTTTTAATTAACGATGATGTACACCTTGCCAAAAAGTTAAATGCTGATGGATGTCACCTGGGTCAAAAAGATATGAATATTCTAGAAGCAAGAAAATTAATTGGAAAAAAAATAATTGGTATTACATGTAATAACTCGATTAAATCTGTTAAAAAAGGAATAAAAAACAAAGCGGATTATTTAGCATTAGGAGCCTTTTATGTTTCACAAACTAAAAAAACAAGACATAAAGCAAATTTTAAATTAATAAAAAAAGTTAAAAAATTGACCAATGTACCTATTGTTGCGATTGGTGGTATTAATTCTGATAATTATAAAAAACTTTTATTGAATAAACCCAACTTTTTAGCTATTTCAGGCTACATTTGGAGTAATAAAAAATTAAAACCTATTGAAGCAATAAAAAAAATAAAATGAAAATAAGTGCTGGTGAAATAAGAGTTGGTATGTTGTTAGAGTATAAGAATGACTTGTGGCAGGTACTAAAGACTCAACACGTTAAACCAGGAAAAGGTGGTGCGTTTGCACAAGTTGAAATGAAGAGTGTTAATAAGAACACTAAATTAAATGAAAGATTTAGATCGAATGAAAATGTAGAAAAAGCGTCAGTTGAAGAAATTTCATATAATTATCTATATGAAGATGAAAGTAATTATTTTTTTATTGAACCAAAAACTTTTGAACAAGTAGAGATTAAAAAAGATATTATTGGTGAAAAAGGTAAAATGTTAACAGAAAGCTTAGAAGTATCAATAAGCTTTTTTGATGGATCACCAATTTCAGTTGAATTACCAAATCAAATAAAATGTAAAATAGATAATACTGATGCTGCGTTAAAGGGTCAAACAGTTTCATCTTCATATAAACCAGCGATCTTGAATAACGGTCTTAATATTCAAGTCCCTCCATTTATTGAGTCCGGTGATGAAATTGTTATAGACTCCAGAAGTCTAGAGTACATTAAAAAAATTTAAGAATATGAACTCAATTTCAGCAAACTTGAACATAATGATTAAAGCAAGTGAAAAAGCTTCCAAGATTTTAATAAAAGATTTTGGTGAAATAGAAAAACTACAAGTTTCGAGAAAAGGACCAAAGGATTTTGTAACTAACTCAGATTTGAAAACTGAAAAAATTATAATTGAGGAATTAAAAAAAGCTAGACCGAACTATTCAATACTAAGTGAAGAAGAAGGAATTGAGAATAATAAAGACAAAAATAATACATGGGTAATCGATCCAATTGATGGGACCTTAAATTATTTACATGGGGTACCACATTTTGCAATATCAATTGCACTAAAATCTCATGATCAAATAATTGCAGGATTAATTTATGATCCAATCAAAGATGAAATGTTTTATGCTGAAAAAAATAATGGAGCATATTTAAATAACCAAAGAATAAAGGTCTCAAAAAGAAATAAAATTGATGATTGTTTATTTGTAGCTGGAAGTAAAATTAGTTTTGACAAAGACCCACTTATAAGGATCTCTGGGTGTGCAGCATTAGATATGGCTTATGTTGCTGCAGGTAGATATGATGGATATTTTCAAAAAAATTTAAATCTCTGGGATGTGGCAGCTGGGATTATAATTGTTCAAGAAGCAGGTGGAATTTTAAATGAAATTAATTTATCGAGCATTAATGACGTAAAAATTATCGCATCAAATAACAGTATTAGTAATAAATTTATTGAAAAATTAAAAAACTTTTAATTGTTTTAAAAAAATCTTTTGTTATAAGTCTCGACATGAAAAAAAAAATTCATCCAAACTATCATTCAATTAAAGTTGAAATGACTGATGGTTCGATTTTTGAAACTAAGTCTACATGGGGCAAAGAAGGTGAAACTTTGAAGCTTGAAATTGATCCAAAATCTCACTCTGCTTGGACTGGTGGAAAACAAAAACTTATGGATAAAGGCAGAATAAGTAAATTTAATAAAAAATTTCAAAATTTTAAATCTGATAAAAGAAATTGATGACTAACGCTCCATTAATGCCAATGGCAACTGCTGTTTGGTTAGTTGAAAATACTACTTTAACATTCAAACAAATCGCAAATTTTTGTAAATTGCATGAGGTTGAAATTCAAGGGATAGCTGACGGTGAAGTGGCAAAGGGAATTAAAGCTTATAACCCAATTATTTCTGGTCAATTATCTAGGGAAGAAATAGAATTATCATCAAAAGATGAAAATAGACAATTAAAAATAAATAATTTTGATGTTGAAATATCTAATGAAGAAAAAAAAATAAAAAAATATGTGCCGCTTTCAAAACGGCAGGATAAGCCTGACTCAGCTTTGTGGCTAATAAAACAACATAACATCTTAAAGGATTCACAAATTGCCAGATTAGTTGGTGTAACTAAAAACTCAGTGACATCAATTAGAAATAAAAGTTACTGGAATTATAATAACTTAAATCCAAAAGATCCCGTAGCTTTAAATTTAATTACTCAAAAGGATTTGGTAGAGGCAATTGAAAAGGCTGAAAGAAGAATTAAAAGGGAAAAAAGAGATAAAGAAAAACAAAATAGGGATAATAAAAACTAAAATATGATGAATATAATTAGACATAAAAAAATAAAAGTGATAACTAAAGATCTCTTTGGAGGTATTTATTAAAATAGAGGTAAAAGATAATAACGTTGAACAAGCTTTGAGAGTTTTAAAAAGAAAACTTCAAAGAGATGGTTTTTTTAAAATTATAAAACTTAAAAATACTTACGAAAAACCTTCTGAGAAAAAAAAAAGAATTTTGCAAGAAAATATTAAAAGAGTTAAAAAACTTAATAAGCTAAAAAATAGAATTTAAAATTATCGCGGGGTGGAGCAGTCTGGTAGCTCGTCAGGCTCATAACCTGAAGGTCGGCGGTTCAAATCCGTCCCCCGCAACCAATTTTATTTTTTCATATTCTTGTATATAATAATCCAAATGAAATTATTAAATTTAATGCTTACAAAAATTTATAAAATCTTTCCAAGTTTTTTAAAAGAGTCGAATTTAATTAATTTTTTTAAAATTATATATTGGAAATATTTTCTAAATTTTAACAGATTTCTTTTTTTAAAAAGAAATAATTTTGATTTAGATAAAAAAAGTAAAACAAACATTCAGAAAATTAATAATAATATAAACAATAATGGAATTGATATTCATAACCCTGAAAATATTTTCAATAGTAATGAATTAGAAACACTTGATGAAATAATTAGGCTATCAAACAAAAAGATTGAAGAATTTCAAAATATCAAAAATCGAAACGATTTTGATAAATTTAGTCAATATTTAAAAGATAAAGGTATTTACAAACCATTCAGATTTGATCTTGGTGGTTATCAAAAATTTAAAGAAAGAAAAATTGACTCCAATAATTTTACTAAAATAAATTATGAAATGCTAAAAATTGGTTTGAAGGAAGAGTTTTTATATTTAGCATCACTATATTTAGGCATATACCCCTTTTTGGGAAGATTTTATGCTTGGTATGATTTTCCGACAAATGAAAATGAAACTAGTACCCAATGTTGGCATAGAGACACGGATGATAAGAAATTTTTTAAAATATTTATTTATTTAAATGAAGTGAATAACGGTAATGGACCTTTTTGTTACATAAAAAAAACACATCAATCTAATAAAAATGTTGAAGCTAAAAAACATTTCAAAAAAACAAATCATTCGACATTTAATATTTTGGAGGATAACGATGTTAAGAATTTATACTTAGAGCAAGATATTATGGAATGTAATGGATCTTTGGGTACAACAATTTTTGCAGATACTTCAGGTTATCATCGAGGGAAAAAACTAAAAAATGATAAAAGAATAATGCTTGTTTTTGAATATTTTTCTCAAAGTACAAATTTTAATTATGATATTAAATTTAATAATTTAATGAATAAAACGTTTTCCAAAAAACAATTGGTCGCTTTAAGTAAAATTTAATTTTTTTGTAAAATAAATTGATCATTTTTTACAAAAAAGTTTTTAGGTTTGTAAGTTTGAATGAAATCATTTACAGCTTTTTGGACGGCATCTATTCGATAATCATCTCCAATCAAATAACCAGATTCATTCAATAATTTAAAATAGTTGTCAATATCATATTTAACAAAATCATATTGATGATTTCCATCAACATAAATAAAATCAAATTTTATATTTTCTAATTCGCTAAATGCTTCTTGCGATGTCATTTTAAGAATTTCAACTTGTTTTTTTAAAATATTTTTTTTAAATTTTTTATTAACTAAATTATATCTTTGGTTCTGATTTTCTTGACGATACTTTACATGTTTTTTGTCAAAATAATTCTCTCCAAAATCTTTCCAAGGATCGACTAAATATAATTTGGCTGGATTATTTTTCTTTAAAATTAGTTCGGAAAATTCTCCTTTCCAAACACCTATTTCACAACAAACTGAATTTTTCTTAATAAAATTAAAAATAAAGTTTCTTTTGTCAGGTAATTTTGTTTTGATTTTTTTAAAAAGTTGTTTAATTCCTTTGATTATCATTTTATTAAAAATTTATTAAATTAAGGATTACACAGTAATATGAATAAGATAAATGTAAATAAACATTAATTTTTTAAAAAAATGATAAATTTTATCTATCTAATACTTACAATTTATAGAATGGTAAAATATTTAGTTTCAGACACTAAAAGATACTCTAATATATTATTATTAATCTTTTTTTACAGGCCCAAAAGTATTGTTGAAATTGGTGTTTATAAGGGTGGTAGATCTAAAGAAATGATTCAAGCTGCAAAAATTTTCAATAAAAACATTGAATATTTTGGATTTGATTTATTTGAAATGATAAATAAAAAAATTCAAAAAAAAGAGCTTAGTAAAATTCCGTTCTCAAAAAAAGATATTCAAAATAGATTATCAAAATATGCCAAAATAAAATTATTCAAGGGTTATACCACAAAAACCCTTAGTAAATTAAAGAACAAGAAAGTTGATTTTATATTTATAGATGGAGGTCATAAATTAAGTACAATTAAAAATGACTGGATTAAAAGTAAAAAATTTCAAAAAAAAAATACTATAATAGTTTTTGATGATTATTATCTTCATAATAAAAAAATTATTAAAAATTTTGGATGCAACTTAATAGTCAATACAATTCCTAGAAATGAATATTCAAAAAAATTTTGTTATTTTACAGATAAGTTTACTCACCTAAAACAAAGATTAAATATTAAAATGGTTTTTTTAAAAAAATTAAGAAATGATTAAACACCTTTTTTTTACTTCTAAACTAGATTTTAGATCTGGCTGGGGAACTTTGACAATAAATTATATTAATGAGTTTGAAAAAAAAAATGTAATAGTTTTTTGTAATAAAAAAAATTCCAGTTTTAATTACAAACAATATGAAATCTTGAGAGAACCATTGATATATATTAAAAACCCTTTCCTTATCTTAATAGATTATCTTAAAATTAAAAAAATTTTACTTAAATATTATAATTATAAAATTTATTCTCATTTCCCTGTTGAGCCATATTGTTTATTTTTACCTTTATTATCAAAATTTTTTTTTTCGAATATTTATTATGCAATAGGCACATACTCCCTTGAATTAAACCAAAATTTTAGAACCAAATATTTATTTTATTTAGCAAAAAGAAAATTTCAAAATATCATTTTTTTTAGTTCATTTACTAGAAGCAATATAGAAACAAAAATAAAATTTAATTGCGCAAAGGTAAAAACAGTAATTAACCCAACAATAATTTTAAATAAAATAAAAAAAGAAAAAAAATTTAAAAAGAAAACAATTATTTGTGTTGGTGAAATAAAACCGAGAAAAGGTTATCATTATTTGATCAAAGTTTTGGCCAGAATCAATAGATATCATAAAAAAAATTTTAATTTAATTTTAATTGGAAAATCTAATAACATTAATTATCAAAAAAAATTAGATTTTCTTGTTAAAAGAAATTATCAAAATAAAAATGTCAAATTTCTAACTAATGTCAGTGAAGAAAGATTAAAATTTTACTTTAAAAAATCCCATTTATTCACGATGTTATCAAGGAAAATTGGAAACCATTTTGAGGGATTTGGAATTGTGTATTTAGAGGCATTAAATTTTGGATTGCCAATAATTATATCAAAGGATAGTGGAGCGAAGGATTTGATAAATATTAAAAAAAGCATTAAAATTTTCAATCCAGAAAAAATTAATAAAATTGCAAAAGAAATTATTAAAGTAACAAATAATACTAAATTAATGAGTTTTAATTATAATTTTAACATATTAAAAGATCATAACAATATAAACAAATTAAAACTTAGAAAATTTTACAAAAAATTGAATTAGAGTGAAATATTTAGTAACAGGATCTGCAGGGTTTATAGGTTATCATTTAGTTAAAAAATTATTGGAAGATAACAAAAATTTTATTTTTGCAATAGATAAAAGAAAACTAATTCTTAAGCATAAAAATTTAAAGATTATTACAAAAAATATAAATGATATTAAAAATTTCCCCAAGGTAGATGTAGTTTTTCATTTAGCTGCGTTTAACGGTACGAAGTATTTTTATTCCAAGCCATTAGATGTTATTGATCAAAATATACTTTCAACATTAAAATTAGTAAAATATTATAAAACAAAGAAATTATCGAAATTTGTTATTGCTGGTTCATCTGAGGCATATGCTGGCGCTCAGATAATAAATAAGAATAAAAATATTTTACATAATGAAGAGGAGCCAATAATTTTTCAAGATATTAAAAATCCAAGATGGAGTTATTCAACTTCTAAATTTATGAGTGAAA
>CACLTO010000020.1 GCA_902609915.1 uncultured Pelagibacteraceae bacterium | reverse complement strand
AAAAAGAAAAATGAGATTTTAAATATTGGTTCAGATATTGAGTCAAAAATAATTGATGTTGCAAAATTAATCATGGCAGTATTTAAGATAAACAAAAAAAAACTAAAATTATTTCCGCCACCTGAGGGAAGTGTTTTAAAAAGAAGGCCCGATATTAGTAAATTACGGAATATTATTGGTAAAACACATTTTTCAAGTTTAGAAAAGGGAATTAAATTAATAATTAGAAAAAAATAGTTATGAAAATAGGAGTCATAGGAATAGGTGTTTTAGGAAAGGCCTATGTTAATGGATTTACTAAATGGGGACATAAAGTAGTTCAATATGATATTAGAGGAAACTTTAATTTTGAGAATATTTTAAAAACTGAAATCTGCTTTGTGTGTGTCCCATCCCCAAGTAAAAAAAATGGAGATTGTAACACTAGAATTGTTGAGTCGGTTTTAAAAAAATTAAATAAAAAAAAGTTTAATGGGATAATATGTATTGCATCAACAGTAAATATTGGTTTTACCTCAAAATCTATTTCAAAATTTAGAAATCTTAAAATTTGTGGTGTTCCTGAGTTACTTAAAGAAAGAAATTCAGATAAAGATTTTCTAAATAATAAAATTATAGTTGTCGGTACTAAAGACAAAGAAAAATATTTATTAGTAAAGAAATGTTTTAAAAATAAAATTTTTTATATGGTAAACCCAGATGAGGCTGAAATATTCAAATATTTTAATAATTGTTATGCAGCTTTAAGAGTAGTTTTTGCGAATATTTTTTACGAAATCTCAAAAAGGAGAAATTGTGATTATAAAAAAATAAAGGACATCTACATTAAAACTGGAAAAGCAATTGATATGTACCTAGACGTGAATAAAGATTTAAGGGGTTATGCTGGAATGTGTCTCCCAAAAGACGTCCGAGCAATTAAATATCATATAAAGAAAATGAAAGTAAACTTTAATTTAATTAATCAAATAGATTTAGATAACAATAAGCTAAAAAAAACAGTATTCAAAGGGATGAGAAGATAAACTATATTTTAAATTTAGATCTTAGACTATCTTTTAAAAAAATTTTAACAGTTTCTTTTGTTAAACTATCAGGCGATTTTCCAAAATTTTCTATTTTTTCAATTATTTTTGGTGGTATTGTGATTATGTGGCACCCCAAATGTTTAGCTTGTAGATAATTATACGGCTCTCTAACACTGGCCCAGAGAATTTGTACATTTTTATAATTTTTAGCTAATCTTAAACTCTTTTTAAATTCTGGAACTGGATCATTGCCACAGTCAGCTGATCTACCGGCAAAAATAGAAATAATAACCTGAGTTTTTTTATCTATATAATTCAATATTTTTTTTGTCTGTCTAGCACTATAAACAGCCGTAATATTTAATTTTATTTTCTTTTTGTTTAGTTCCTTGATTATTTTTCCTGAGAAAATTCCTTTGGAGTTTATAACAGGTATTTTAACGTAAACATTTTTACCCCAAGCATTTATTTTAAATGCCTGATCTTTTATAGTTTTATTTGTGTCTCCAAATACTTCAAGCGAGATTGGCTTATTTTTGCAAATTTTCAGTATCTCTTGGCAATATTTCTTATAATTTTTTGCACCAGCTTTCCTGATCAAAGTTGGATTTGTTGTAAAACCTTTGACAATTTTTTTTTTATTAAATTTTTTTATTAATTCTAAATCTGCGATATCGCAATAAATTTTTGTTTTCAATACGTACCTATAAATTTTTTGTTATATCTTCTGTCATTTTTTTCGCATCAGCAAATAACATAAGAGTATTTTCTTTATAAAATAAATCATTATCTATACCTGCATACCCAGGTGAGAGACTTCTTTTAACAAAAAGTACTGACTTACATTTCTCTACATCTAAAACTGGCATACCGTAAATTGGACTTTGCGGATCAGTTTTTGCAACAGGATTGGTTACATCATTGGCACCAATTACAAATGCTACGTCTGCATTTGCGAAATCATTATTGATTTCTTCTAACTCAAAAACCTCATCATATGGAACATTAGCTTCAGCTAATAATACATTCATGTGACCAGGCATTCTGCCAGCAACAGGATGTATTGCATAAGAAACTTTAATATCATTTTTTTTTAATGTATCCACCATTTCTCTCAGTGCATGTTGAGCTTGAGCAACTGCCATTCCATATCCTGGTACGATTATTACTGATGATGCATTTTTCATTAAAAATGCTGCATCGTCTGCATTACCACTTTTAACTGGTCTCTGTTCTTTTGTTGAGGAGCTTTTTACTTCGTCTGTTGCACCCCATCCACCTAAAATCACATTAAAGAATGAACGATTCATCCCTTTACACATAATGTAAGATAAAATTGCTCCAGAAGAGCCAACAAGGGCACCTGTAATTATTAAAGCAGTATTTTCTAAAGTAAAACCAATACCTGCTGCTGCCCAGCCAGAATATGAATTAAGCATTGAAATTACCACTGGCATATCTGCTCCACCAATTGGAATGATTAAAAGAAAACCAATTAAAAATGAAACTCCTAATAATATCCAAAATAGATTGGTTGATTGTGTGGAACAAAGTAAATAAATTAACACGACTATTGAAATTAAGATCATTGCATTAAGAGGGTGTTGACCTTTAAATGTGATTGGAGACCCTGACATTAATCCTTGAAGTTTTAAAAAAGCGATTACAGAACCTGAGAAGGTTATAGCTCCCACAGCTGCTCCAATGGACATTTCAATTAAGCTTCCGAGTTTAATATTTCCTGGAACTCCAAGATTGAATGCTTCGGGATTTAAAAAAGCTGAAATTGCAACAAAGACAGCAGCAAGTCCTACCAAACTATGAAAACCTGCAACTAATTCTGGCATAGCAGTCATTGGAATTCTATAGGCTATAAAAGCTCCAATTGAACCTCCTACTAAAATAAAAATTAAAACAAAAATGAAACCTGTTGAAAAGTTACCTATTGATAAAAATGTCACCGTAACAGCAATAATCATCCCCATAATCCCAAACAAATTACCTTGTCTTGATGTTTCAGGAGAAGATAATCCTCTCAAAGCAAGTATAAATAGCACCCCTGACACTAAATAAAAAATTGCAGATAAATTTGCAGAGATCATTTTTTATCCTTTTTCTTTTTTTTATACATTGCTAACATTCTTTGAGTGACTAGAAATCCGCCAAAAATATTTATTGCTGCTAAAGAAATTGCCAAAAAACCAAAAACACTGGAACTATTAAATATTAAATCTGAATTACCAGATAATCCAGCAATTATAGCACCGACAATTATTACTGATGAAATTGCATTAGTGACTGACATTAAAGGTGTATGTAAAGATGGTGTTACGCTCCAAACAACATAATAACCAATAAAGATCGAGAGAATGAATATACTTAATCTGAATATTAAAGGATCTATTTCCATAATTTTATTTTATTAGAGTTTTTTCTATAATTTCGTCTTCTAATTTAATATTAATATTTTTGTTTTCCTTATCGAATAAATTATCTACAAAATTAAAAAGATTTTTTGCATATAAACTAGAGGCAGATTTTGGCAAATTATTTAATATATTACTCTCACCCATTATTTTTACACCATTTTTTTCAACTATTTTATCTACTTCAGTAAAAGCAGTGTTTCCACCTTGTATCGCAGCCAAATCATATATTACTGATCCTGACTGCATATTACTTACCATATAATCTTTAATAATGACTGGAGCTTTTTTTCCAGGAATAAGAGCAGTACAAATTACAATATCGATTTTTTTTAAAGTTTCAGATAATAACTCTTCTTGTTTTTTTTTAAAATCATCCGATGCCTCTTTTGCATAACCACCTTCTGTCTCCAGATTTTCAGATCCTTCGACAGTAAGAAATTTTCCACCTAAACTCTCTACTTGTTCTTTTGATGCCATTCGAACATCTGTAGCAAATACTATTGCTCCCATTCTTTTGGCTGTTGCAATCGCTTGAAGTCCTGCAACTCCGGCTCCTACAACTAAAACTTTAGCTGCTGGAATTGTCCCTGCCGCAGTCATCATCATCGGAATAGCTTTCTCAAAATTTGCAAAAGATTCTATCACTGCTTTATAACCTGCTAGATTTGCTTGAGATGATAGTATGTCCATTGATTGAGCTCTGGTAATTCTAGGAAGCAATTCTAGTGAAAAAACATTAATCTTTTTTTTTACTAATTCTTCCAGTTTTTCTTTATTATTATATGGATCCAAAATACCAATTAATATTTGCTTATCTTTAAGAAGAGAACTTTTTTCTTCAGATAACATACCAAGTTGTAATATTATGTCAGATGAGTTTAAAATTTCTCTATCGTCTTTGTTTATATTTACACCCATTTTAATATAGTCATCATCTTTTATTCCAAGATGAGAACCATAATTTTCACTTAGGTTAATTTTAAATCCTAAAGATGTATATTTTTTTACAATATCCGGTGTTATGGCTATTCTTTTTTCAATTTTTTGATTTTCTAAAATAGATCCAATTCTCATAAAAAAGATTATAATAAGAAAATTGCCATTAATACTAGAACAGTTACAACAGCAACGGATCCCCAAAGTACAAATTTGGTAAAATTATTCCAAGTTTTTTTATGGCTATTATTGTCCATGAAATTACTTCTGTCTTGCCTTAAATTTTGGATTATTTTTATTAATTATGTAAACTCTTCCTCTTCGTCTAACCAATTTAGAGCCTAAGTCTCTTTTTTTTAAGGATTTTAAAGAACTTTTAATTTTCATAAGATTTTAATGCCGGCAACGTCCTACTCTTCCATGCCTTAAGACAAAGTACCATCGGCGCATAAAGGCTTGACTGCCGAGTTCGGAATGGGATCGGGTATAACACTTTAGCAATAATTACCGGCAAATGGTTTATACTTAATAAAAAAAAAATGTAAATAATTAAAAAAACTTAATATTCATGGGTATATTTGAATAAATGAAAGAAAATATATTTTATTGGGGACCCTTTTTAGATAAAGATATAGGCACTAAAAAAGCGATTTTTAATTCTGCCATATCGATTAACAAATATTCGAAAAAATTTAGCTCGTCAATTATAAACGCTATTGGCGAGTGGGATGGTGAAGAAAAAAATAATTTAGTAAAATATATTGATTTCGATATTAAAATCTTTGAAAAATTACCAAAATTTAGTTTTATAAAAAGTAGAGTCTCTTTCGTCATTATTTTTTTTAAATGTTTTTGGAAACTTAAAAAAACTCTAGATAAAAAAAAGCCAGAATATTTAGTTATCCATTTGATGACAAGTATACCATTCATTTTATTCTTGATCTTTAGTTTCAAAACTAAAATATTATTTAGAGTTTCTGGTAGGCCCAAACTAAATTTGCTTAGAAGATTTTTATGGAAAGTTTCAAATAAAAGTATTTCAATGGTTTTTTGCAACACTGAAGAACAAAAAAAAGAGCTAATAACAAAAAATATTTTTACAAAAAATAAAGTCAAAGTTCTTTATGATCCGGTTTATTCTATTAAAGAAGTTTTAAAACAAAAAATATCAGGATCGATTGATGGGGATTTTAAAAAAGATAATATAATTATGGTGGGAAGATTAACAAAACAGAAAAATTTTGAAATTTTTATTAAAGCTGTTGAACAACTATATAAGAAAAATTTATTAAAATTTAATACTTATATTTTTGGTAGTGGTGAAGATAAGGAAAAATTAGAAAAATTAATTAAAAAGCTTCAACTTGAAAAAAATATTTTTCTAATGGGAAGCAAAAAAAATATTCATAAGTACTATTCACAAAGTAAACTATTTATCTTAACTTCATTATGGGAGGATCCAGGATTTGTTTTAGTCGAAGCAGTCTTAAATAATCTACCTATAATTTCAAGTAATTGTAAAAATGGTCCAGAAGAAATAATTAAAGGAACAAATGGTGGAATTTTATTTGAAAATAATAATATAGAGGATTTAAGAAATAAAATAATAGAGTTTTTAAGTTTAAACGAGAATGAAATTAATAAGAAAAAAATTATTTCTAAGAAAAATATAAAAAGATATTCCCTATTTAGGCACTTTAAACTCTTAGAAAGTTATATAAACCCTAGCTTATGACTATATCTGCCAAAAAATTTATTCATAAAGATAACTTTATTCTTTTATTTTTTTCATTGTTACCTATTTCATTTATTTTAGGTAATGCAATATTGGAGCTCAATATTGTTCTAATTATTCTCTTGTTTATTAAAGAAATAATCAAGGATAAAAAACAATTATATATATTTTTAAAAAGTAAATTATTTTTTATTCTATTAATTTTATGGGCTTATTTAAATATTAATTCACTAATTGGAATAAACTATGAAAATTCTTTAAGAAGAAGCATATTTTTTTTTAGGTTTATTTTTCTTGTTCTTGCGATGATATATTTTTTAAAAAGTGAATCATTAAGAAATAAAGTTATTAATCTTTGGACTATAATATTATTAATAGTTTCATTTGACATATTTTTTGAGTTTGTTTTTGGAAAGAATATTCTTGGATTTGAAAGTCCGATGAAAAATGAGAGAATTGTAAGTTTTTTTAAAGATGAATTAATCGTAGGAAGTTACTTAATGACATTTTTATTCATTATTGTTGGCAAATTTTACAACGATGAAAAAAAAACTTTATCAATTATTTTGTTTTTAATTTTTTTTATTTCTGTTTTAATTACAGGTGAAAGATCTGTTTCATTTAAAATTTTATTTTCAATATTTTTAATTACTTTTTTTGTCATAAATAAACCAAAATTAAGGATATTTTTTTTAATATCCTCAATTTTTTTAATTTTATTTGCTTTATCAACCGAAAAATTAAATAGCAGATATATAAGTACTTTTAAAAGTATTGAACAAAACTTTGATAATCAAGGATTTTACCATGGTATTTTAGATACAAAATATATTAATCAATCTTTATTCTCATACGAGATTCTGAAACAAAATTACTTTTTTGGTGTAGGAACTAAAAATTATTTAAAAGCTTGTAGTGAACTTAAAGAAAAATCTGATAAAGAAATAATTAGAAAGAAAGTTTTAAATTGCTTTACTCATCCACATCAATTTTATTATGAATTTATTTCAGAACACGGTAGTTTAGGAACAATAATTATTTTAACATTGATCGTAATGTTGTTTTTAAATGATATAAATAAAGGAATGGACAAAGAAAAAAAGCGTAAAATTTTCATGTTCAAAATTTATATAATAGTTTCTTTATTACCAATTATTCCAACTGGGAGTTTTTTTTCAAGTTTACAATTATTTCAGTTTTTTATTAATTATGGTTTTTATCAAATCTATCTATTAAAAAAATAATTTACTTTTTGATAAAAGAAACTAATACTTTATAAAAAAAATAAAAAAACGGTAGATAGACGCTCATAATTTCTCTTACCTTATCATTAATTGAAATCTTAAACATATTGTCCTCAAATTTAATACTATCTAAGATATCTTGTTTTACATAATCTTTGGATTTCTCTGAAAGAACAAATAAAATGATAATTCTAAGTTTTTTGCTTCTATTTTTTGTTCCTTTATGCCATATGTAACTTTCTCTTATAAAAATATCACCCTTATCTAAAACTAATTTTACTTTTTTTTTAAAAAGTTTTTTAATATGAAATTTCCAGTAGCTTATTCTTTGTTTATGAGATCCTGGAACTAGCTCTGTTGGTCCATCAATTTCATTTAGATCTTCAATTGGAACACCAATAAGTATCTTTCTTACACTTTTAGGTCCGTCTGTATGATAGAATTGGTCGCCCTTACTTGGTAAAGATACGTTTCCAGCAAATCTAATATCATATTGATCTAGGCTTTTATTTGTTAATTCTTTTATTGTTTCAGAAATTTTTAATTCTTTAAGGATTTCCCAGATTTTGACTATCTCTTTTGAAGGTTTTAAGTTCAAGTTACCTGTCAAAAAACCTCCGAGTTTTTTTATTTCGGAATAATTTAAATCATATTCTTTGATAATATCATTTTTCACTTGGTTAAAATGTATAAATGAATTCTTATTATTTAATAAGTTTTTTAAGATTATAAAACCGTTTTTATCAAAAAGTAATTTTTTTTCTTCAAGATTTAGCATATAAAAAAATTTAAATGTTTAAAAATCCAATTTTATTATTAACATACAAAAGACCTAAAACAACAAAGATCATAATTAAAAAAATTTTAACAATAAAGCCTAAAAAACTATATATATTTCAAGATGGACCTAAAAAAGAATTTAGTTCATCTGATAGTTTTCAACACAAAGAAACATTAGAATTAATAAACAAAATTAAAAATACTTCTAAGAGAACAAAAATTTTTTTTTACTCTTTTAAAAAAAATATTGGTCAGAGGTTTATTGCAAATAAAGTTTTAAATATTGTTTTTAAAAAAGAAAAAGAAATAATTTTTCTAGAGGATGACACATACCCAGAATTATCATTTTTTAGTTATTGTTCTTCGATGTTGAAAAATTTTGAAAATGATAAAAACATTTATCATATTTCTGGATGTAATTTATTTTATGGGTTATATAAAAAAAAAATAAGTAAAGAAAAAATATTTTTATCAAAATATCCTCAATTTTGGGGATGGGCTACTTGGAGAAAAAAATGGAAAAAATATTATAATCCAGAAATTTCAGACTGGAAAAAAAATAAAAATTATTTTTTAAATAGATGTATTGATAGTGATGGTGAATATAGATTTTTTAATCATTATATCACTAAAAATTCAAAAGGTAGTCATATTGGGTGGGACGTCCCTTGGATTTATAAGTTGATATTGAATGATAAAAAAACTTTATTACCAAATATAAATTTAATTAAAAATTTAGGTTATGATCATAATCCAGAGGGAAAGGGAGCAAAAAAATTTAGAAATTTAAAGATCGGTAAAATTCAAAAATTTAACTCAGATATTAAAAAAATAAAACATAATTTAGATTACGATATATTTTTAAGAGACAGCTTTTATCTTAGAAAAAGAATTGGGGTAATAATTAAAAATAAATTAATAAGAATTATTAGAACCTTTTCTGGTCAGTCATGAAATCAATTCTAACTGTATCTTCCTCATAAGTTTTCTGGTCTCTAGGATTTTTACTCATAACTAGTATTTCTGTTTCTTTTGTATATAACATTGCATGGTCTATCATCGGACCTGTAAACAATAATTCTCCCTTAGTAACTAATTTTTTACTAATTTTTTCATTAGAGTTAGTTTTCCTAAAATAATATTCAAATTCACCTTTGATTACATAAATAAAATGCCAATCTTTTTTATGATAATGATTAGCTCTCCACTGACCAGCTTTAGTATAAATGAAGGAGGCACTCTTCATATTCAAATCACATAAAGGTTGAATAAAACCTCTTTTATCTCCAAATTTATCTTTTAACTTTACTAAGTCTGCATTTAAATATTCCCTTTTATAGTCATTTTCCATTTATTGTATCTCCTATTAAATATTTATAAAGTTTTTAATCTTAATTAGCATAAATTATACTTAATTTTATTTTTTTGAAAACTTACTTCTATAAAATTTCATTCTAATTGTAGATGTATCTGATTTTAATTTATATTTTTTAATACCTTTCACCAGATTATTTATTTCATAATTAAAATTTGTAAAGTTTATATTCCCAATATATTTTTTTAGATTTTTGCTTGAAGTTTTATAGTTTCTAGGATCTTTATTTCTGCTTATAAATTTAATATTTTTTTCAGACTTCCCAAAATATTTTATAATTTTAAAAGCTAATTTTTTTATTGTAGAGTTAAAAGCAACTAAGTTAATTACAAATGATGGTAAACTATTTTTTGAAATTATTTTTTCATATATTTTACAAACATCATTTAATGATATGAATGGCCTCCATTGTTTCCCATCACCATCAACTGTTATATTGCCTGTGTTTATTAGAGAATTGACAAATATATTAATTACCAAATCTAATCTTAAATTTTGAGAGAATCCAAATAAAGTTGAGTTTCTTAAAATATTCACTTTGAAGTTTTTAGATTTAAGCTTAAATATAGCTTTTTCAGCTTTCAAATTAGCTTTAGCGTAAGTACTTAGTGGATTTGTTTTAGAATTTTCATTTACTGTATTTTTATTATAACCATAAACTGCACAAGTTGAATTAAATATGTATCTAGTCACTCCAGATTTTTTTGCAATTTCAGCGAATTTTTTACGGCCATAGTAATTAATTTCCCACGTATGTTTTTTATTTAATTCTGAACTTGGATCATTTGGTATTCCATTTAAGTCACAAACAATATCCACATCTTTAAAGTCTTTAGATGTGACATTCAGAATATCTTTTCTTATAATCTTAAGTCTGGTATTGTGTCTAATATTTTTTCTATTTTTATATAACCACTTAAAAAAAAACTCATCATATACCACGACGTTATTTTTTTTTAAAAGAACTTGGGTAAGATAAGTTCCTAAATAACCACCACCACCTGAAATTAATATGGTTTTCATTAAAATATTTAATTATAATCTAATATATATTTCTATTATGTTTTTAAAAAAATTTATTAAATCGATCACGCCAAATTTTCTACTACAATTTTATTATGATTACAAAAATAAAAATAAAACTTTTTTTGGACATCACAATCTAGATCAAAAACTTAGTGAATTTTTAAACTATAAAAATGGTTTTTTCGTTGAATTAGGAGCTAATGATGGAATAAGACAATCAAATACATTTTACTTTGAGAAAAATTTTAATTGGAATGGTATATTAATAGAACCTATAAAAATAAAGTTTACTAAATGTAAAAAAAATAGATCTAAAAAAAATTTTTTTTTTAATAATGCTTGTGTGGGTTTTAATTTTAAGGATAATAAAATTAAAATGATCTATTCTGATTTAATGACAACTATTGATGATAACAGAGTAATTAATAGAGTAGATAGCACAAAACATGCTTTAGAAGGTAAACAATATCTACAAGAAAAGGAAAAAATTGAAGAATTCTATGTTGAAACAATTACTTTAAATAAAATTTTTGATGATGTAAAAGCTCCACTATTAATGGATTTCATATCGTTAGATGTCGAAGGTAGTGAATTAGAAGTCCTTAGCGGAGTCAATTTTTCAAAATATAATTTTAAGTATATAATGGTTGAGTCAAGAAACGATGAAGAGCTCATAGATTATTTGGAAAATAAAAATTACATTTTTTTAAAAAGAATTAGCGAGAGAGACTTAATATTCAAATACAAAAATTTTTAAAGTGATAAATGTAGGTTTAATTGGTTATGGAAATTATGGAAAAAAATATTTTAATTATATTATTAACGATAGAAAATTTAAAATTATAAAGATTCTCAAAAAGAGAAATATAAAGTCAAAATTATTTACTAACAATAAAGAAAAATTTTTTGCGATTAAAAAAGTAGATTTATATATAATAGCGTCTCCAGCTAAAACCCATTTTGAATACTTGGATGTAATTATGAAAAAAAATAAACATGTAATTGTTGAAAAGCCGTTAGTAAGATCTAATAAGGAATTTTTAAAATTTAAAGATAATTTAAAAAAGTTTAAAAAAATTATTCTAATTAATCATACTGATCTTTATTTCAGGACACTTTTAAGATTAAAAAAAAAAATCAAAAAAATTGGCACAATTAAATCAGTAATTGTGAAGTATGGAAAAAAAGATCCATACTTGTTAAAAAACATTAAAGAAACTAATGACTTGCCGTTTTACGAATGGTTGCCCCATCCACTTGCAATAATTAACAATTTTTTTAAAAGTTTAAAATTTAAGATTATTGTAAAAAATAAACAAGTGCGCAAAGGTAAATTTATAATACAAAATCTAAAAATTGTTTACGCTGGTAAAAGATTTAACATAAAGATTTTTTTCTCAAATGATTATATGAAAAAAAAGAGAAATTTGAAAATAAATGGATCAAAAGGATTCTTGATTTTCAATGGTTATAATAATTGTAAAGGTTATTTTTTAAAAAAAAATAAAAAAATTAATCTCACAGTTGAAAATGATAATCCTATTCAAAATTTATTAGAAGATTTTAAAATAAAATTAAATCAAAAATATTTACAAGACGATAGAAAAATTATCTGCCAAACAACAAATCAACTTTTAGATATATCAAATCAAATTAAATAATTATTTTTTGTCTATCTTGGGTATTGGAAATGGTTTAATAAAAATAAAATTTTTATTAACTTTTTGACACTTTCTTTTTATACTTTCGTAAAAATTCCATGCTAAAATAATAATAACTTTATATTTTTTTTTATTTTTTATTAAATAATTAAAATTTTTAATTAGGAATTTTTTTCCTGGTGTGTATCTATTGACCTTTAAAGCATTGTCATCAATTACAACTTTTATATTTTTTTTAGATAAATTAAAAAAATGTGAAAATGTTGTGAGTTTTGCAGGTGCACCGTATCCTATTATATCGATGTTTTTTTTATTTTGTTCTTTGATAATTTTTTTTAAAATATTTCTAGTTCGAATTATTTGTTTAAAAAAAGATTTATATCTTGAAACTGAGAATAGACCATTTTTAGTTTCTTTTGTAATCTGATTTCTTATTTTTTTTTCTTTAACTCTAAATGAATTTTTATGAGAAATATATATTCTGATTGATCCTCCTTGAGCCTCAATCAATTCAAAATCAAAAATTTGTAATTTTTGTTTTTTAAAAAAACCGATTAAAGGTTTGAGAGAATGATAACTCATATGCTCATGATATATTGTATCAAAAGTTTTTTTTTTAATTACTGTATCTAAATATGAGACTTCAACTACAAAAACTCCCTTTGGTGAGAGAATATTTTTTATGCCTTTTGAAAAATCTAATAAGTGAGGTGAGTGTGCAAAAACATTATTGGCTGTTATTAATTTAAATTCACCATATTTTTTTTTTAATCTTTTACTAAAGTTGAAACTAAAAAAATCAGTATTTATATCAATTTTTTTTTTTAAATTAAGTGCTCTAAGGTTTTTTGCAGGTTCAACACCAATCACATTTTTAAATTTTTTTTTTACAAAATTCTCTAATAATGTCCCATCATTACAAGCTATATCTAAAACTTTTGAATTATTATTGAGCTTAAATCTCTTAATTATTTTTTCTGAGTAATTTTTAAAGTGTTTAGATAAAACTTTTGAAGTTCCAGAAACATAAAGATAATTTTCAAATAAAATCTTTGGATTAATTAACTCCTTTAGTTGTAAATGACCGCAAGTTGAACAGATAACACAGCTTAAACTAAATAACTTCTCTTTCTTGCTTAAACTTTTTGGATAAGAGTTAGCTAGTGGTGTTTTACCAAAGTCAATGACTTTTTTTAATTTGATTGAGTTGCAAAGAACACAATTTTGTTTTGATATTTTAGATTTTGTATTAAATCTGACTGATCTATTTTGAAAATTTTGCATTATGAGGGTGTTAATTTTTCATATAATTAATTAATATAATATTAAATATAAATATATTAATATATTGATATACTTAAATCTTAATGGACAAAAAACATAACAATATCGGTCATAATTATTTAAATAACAATGGCTCTGTTCACAAAAATTTAAAGACTACAAAAAAAGGTTTTTATGTTAATTACGATAAAGCTGGATATCGAATAGACCATTACAATACTAATATTTTTAGAAGATTAGCCAGAAAAGTATTGATAAAAATTGGCATTTTTGAGCCTATTAAAAATATCAAAAAAAGATTGATGGTAAAATATGTATGGAAAGAAAAAGTTAATAATTTAATAAAAAAACTCACAAAATCTAATCTTCCTTTATTTGATAGAATATCAATCGAGACTTTTAGCAAATGTAATGGTGGTTGTTCTTTTTGTCCAGTTAATAGATTTGACGATCCAAGAGATGACAATTTAATGAATGAGAATTTATTTAAAAATATAATTCTAAATTTGTATGATTTAGATTACAAGGGTCAAGTTATCTTATCCTTAAATAATGAACCTTTCTTGGACAAACGTATATATAGTTTTGCTAAAATTGTTAGAAACTATTTGCCTGAGGCTTACATTTCAATTCTTTCGAATGGAACACCATTGAATGTTGAGAGATTTAAAAGAATAATTGACAACGTTGATGAATTAATAATTGATAATTACAACGATGAATTAAAATGGCATAAAAATATTAAAGCAATTATGGAATATTTAGCAGATAAAGAAATTTATAAAGATAAAGTCAAATTCAGAATGAGATTAGAAAATGACATTTTAGATACTAGAGCTGGACAAGCTAATAATAGAGGTTGGATTAAAACATTAGATATATCATGTCTATACCCTTTCATATCAATAAATATACAGGTCAATGGTGATATTTCCCTTTGTTGTAACGATGCTTTATCCAAAGAAGTTGTAGGAAATGTTAGTAAAAAAAGTCTCGAGGATATTTGGTATTCAAAAAAATATTTTGATTACAGAAATAAAATTAACTCATCAAGAAAACTTGTATCAATTTGTGAGGGCTGTGATACTGTTGATATTCCAAGAGGAATTGCAAACGTTTAATATTCTTTTATTTGAAAACCCAACAGACCTATGAGTAAACCTATAACTCTCATTTTATACATTATTGATAAATAAAAATT
>CACLTO010000019.1 GCA_902609915.1 uncultured Pelagibacteraceae bacterium | reverse complement strand
ATTTTTTATTCAATATTTGAACTGGGTCAGCTCCAGGGTTTATAACTATAACTTTATCTTGTTCTACACCATTATTTATTGCTAAATTTTTTGTGTACTCAGAATTCGCTATTACTCTTTCTACACTATTAAGAACTTTTGTAATTCTTTTGTTTAATGAACTTCCTAATTGATGGTTGATCTCCTTACCATGAATTAAACAATATTTTTTTTTATCAGTTTTTATTAACTCTAAACTTTTCCAATGATCAGCAATAATACCTTCAACTTTATTTTCTTTTAAAAATTCATTTATTAATTGAGCTTTTCTTATTTTCCTTAGAAATTTTATTCCACCAACTCTTTCAATTGAAAAACTTGTTTGTTCATCAAAATCTTTATGATTTTTATGAAAATCTGCAAAAACTTTAATCATGAAATTTTTTGACATTTCACGGGATAAACCCCACATCAAATTTTGCATGCCGCCTAATTCGGGTGGGAATGACCTTGTTACAATAAGATACATTAATTAGTTTTCCACTTGATACCACATCCAGCACTAGGAATTTGTTTTTCAGGTCCTTTATTAGTTTTGGCAACTTGTTTCATAGCTTTAAAAAGATCACTTTCCCCGTCTCTAACTGGAATTAATTTTTTTAGTTCTCTTACTCTTCCTCGATATTGAAGTTCTAAATCTTTGTTGTATCCAAAAAAATCTGGAGTACATACTGCATCATAAGTTTTTGCAATTTCTTGAGTTTCATCAACCAAATAAGGGAAACTAAACTGATTTTTTTTTGAAAACTCAATCATATTTTCAAATGAGTCTTCAGGATAATTTTTAGCATCATTAGCACAAATAGCTACTGAGTTGATACCTATATCTTTTAATTTTTTAGAATCTTCAACAATGTCTTTTGTTACTGCTTTAACATATGGACAGTGATTACAGATAAACATGATTAGTGTTCCCCTTTCACCTTTAATATCTTTTAATGAAAGTATCTTACCATCTGTTGATTTAAGCTTAAAGTCATGAGCTTTTTGACCAAAATCACATATTGGAGTTTGTATGGGCATAATGTAATAATATATAAATTATGTTTTACGATTTAAAAGATAAAAAACCAAAAAACTCTGGCGAAAATTGGGTAGCGCCTAATGCAACTATAATAGGTGATGTTACCTTAGAAAAAAATTCTAGTATCTGGTTTAATGCGACTTTAAGAGGTGATGTGGAAAATATTCATATAGGTGAAGGTTCTAATGTTCAAGATGGATGCGTTCTGCATACAGACCCTGGATATCCGTTGAAGGTTGGAAAAAATGTTACGATAGGCCATATGGTTATGTTGCACGGTTGCACAATTGGAGAAAATAGTTTGATAGGAATTGGTGCAGTTATACTTAACAATGCAAAAATTGGAAAAAATTGTATCATTGGTGCCAAAGCTTTAATTACTGAAAATAAGGAAATACCTGATAACTCTTTAGTAATTGGCTCCCCTGGAAAAGTTGTAAGAGAACTTACTGAAGATGAGAAAAAAGCGATAACTGAAAATACAAAACACTATCAAGATAATTGGAAAAAATATTCAAAATCTATATTTTAATTCAATGAAAAAAATTTTATTAACATTACTGATAACTTTATTTACTTCATCACTTTTTGCTGCTCCTATAAAATCTCCTTTAGATAAATTATCTAGATATTTTAAAAATGGTCAAATGATCAAAATTAATTCTTATAATGCAAAAAATTATATGGAGATTAAAGATGGAACTTATAAAAAATCACCATTAGAAATAGATGCATTTATAGCGTATCCTAAAAAAGGCGAAGGACCTTTCCCTTTAGTTATGTTTGCTCATGCGAGCGGTGGTCCACTTTTATTTACTAATAAGTGGTTTCAGTTCAATAGACTAGCCGCTAAAACTTTACAGCGTAAAGGAATTGCAGTTATGTTTATAGATAATTTTGCCCCTCGAGGAACTTATACAACACATGCAAATCAACAAAAGGTCCCACATTGGTCTACTTTTATTGATACTTTTATGGCTCTTGAACACGTATCTAAAGATCCTAAAATAAATATTAATAAAGTGGGAATAACAGGTTGGTCAAGAGGAGGTGCAATTTCTATTATGGCTTCAGAAAAAAAGTTAAGAGATGCACTTATTGATAAAAATTTATTTTTTGCTGCTGCTCAACCTAGATCACCACCATGTTGGAGTATTGGTATGTTTAAGAACCCTACACCAATACCAGAAACAAAAACTTGGATGGTTTTAGGTGGTGCTGATGATTATACAGCAGCAGAACCATGTGTTGAACTCGGTAAAAAAATCAAAGACAATGGTGGAAACATCGAGGTTACAGTTAAAAAGGGATGGCATCATGGTTTTACAGCTAATTATAAAGAAGAATGGGAAAAAGACGGTATGGTATTTACTAATTGTCCAGGTTTTTTTACCAATGATGATGGAACAACTGGTTCAACTGATCCAAATTATAAATGGGCCAAATCATGGTGGATGGATAGTTGTATAAAAAATGGTGCACATATTGGAGGCGACAAAGGTAAAATTTTTAAGTCTAAGTTTGTAAAATTTTTTAAAAAGGAACTTCTTAATTAATATGCCAACATATACAGTAACAAATTCAAACTTCAATTTATCCTCAAAACAACAGCAAAAATTAGCCGAAGGAATTACAAAAGTTCATAATGTAGTAACTGGTGCGAATACATATTTTGCACAAGTAATATTTAATAAAACAAAAAAAAATAATCATTTTATGGGCGGAAAAAAAGTGAAGGAGCCATCTTTATTTTTACTTGGTCAAATTAGAGCAGGTCGATCAAAAGAGGTCAAAGACAAATTAATTTCAGATTTAAAACATGTATTAGTAAAAAATTCCAAATTAGATGAAACCCAAGTATGGGTTTATATTAATGATCTTCCCCCATCTCAAATGATTGAATACGGGGCTGTCTTACCAGAATCAGGCAAAGAGAAACAGTGGTTTGCAAATTTACCCATAAAATTAAAGAAAAAATTAGCAGCTATTGAAAAATGAATATTCTAAATCAATTTTTTAATTAAAAAGATATTCTAAATCTATATTTTAATTTATGGAAAAAATTGTTACATTAATACCAAGTGCCACAGAGATTGTTGCTTTTCTTGGTAAAAAAAATTTAATTGTAGGAAGATCTCATGAGTGTGATTATCCAAAAGACTTAAACAAAATTAAGAAGCTTACTTCACCAAAAATAAATATTGATGGCACAAGTAGGGAAATTCATAATCAAATTACTGAAATTCTAGAAAACTCCTTATCTGTTTACAAAGTTGACGTAAGTGAATTAAAGAAATTAAATCCAGATGTTGTTGTAACACAAGCACATTGTGAGGTATGTGCCGTAAGTTTTTCAGAAGTTGAGGAAATTGTCACTAATCATCTTAATAAAGATACTAAAATAATATCTCTTCAACCTAATACTTTAGATGATGTTTTTAATGACATTAAAAGAGTAGCCAAAGGTCTTAACATAGATGAGATTACAACAAAAAATTTAATTAAACCATTAGAAGAAAGAATAGAAAATATTCAAACAAAAAGTTTAAAGAAAAAAAGGAGAACCATAGCATGTATAGAGTGGATAGATCCCTTGATGGCTGCAGGTAATTGGATACCAGAAATGGTAAAAATATCTGGTGGTGAAGATATATTTGGAAAATCAGGAAAAGATTCGCATTGGGTAAAATTCGATGAAATTCAAAAATATAATCCAGAAATTATTATTTTTTTACCATGCGGTTATAACATTGAAAAAACTAAAAAAGAGGTTGAAAATTTGTTTACTCAGAAAAAAAAATGGAATGCGTTAAACGCATTTCTTAATAAAGAAATTTATATTGTTGATGGTAATCAATTTTTTAATAGACCTGGACCAAGATTAGTAGAGTCAGTTGAGATTTTTGCAGAAATTATTCATCCCGATTTGTTCAATTTTAATCACAATCAGTTTGGTTGGATAAATTTTTTCAAATAATTTTAGGGAATAAACTAGGTCTCTTTATTTCTTGACTATAAAATTATAGCCACTGCATTGAATTGAATTTTTTTCATCACTAGAGAGTTTGTCTAAAAAAATATTTATTTTAGTTTTCTCAATATATCTTTTCCATCTACCGGCAAACAAAATATTTAGTGGTGAAGAAATTCTTCCTCTAATTGGAAATAATTCAATATCTTTAAAATCCTTAAAAAGATATGCCAATGCATCTTTTGAAAATCTAAAATAATCTTGAAACTTCAAATCTCTTGGCGCGTGATAATAATATAAATATGGTACATATCCATATATGATACCATCATCTTTAAGCATTTTTTTTAAATTACCAACTGCTTTAAATGGATCGTAGACATGTTCAAGAATAGCCAAACAAATAATTTTATCATATTTTTTTTCTAATCCCTCAATATTAGAGCATATATCGCAAATAATATCTGGATAATCACCGAAATCATTTACATCTAATGTTTCCAACAATTTTGATTTGATATTTTTATGTTTATCTCTCATAGCCATACCAATGTCTAAGACCTCATCATCTATTTTGATTTCGTTTAAAATTTTATCTCTAAAATCTTTATGGTTATTGATATAATAATTATTAAATCTAGCTTTTTTAATTTGGGAAATTAGATCCTCATTAATCTGATTTGGATTGCCTATAACTTTTTTCATTATGGCACTAACCAATTATTCTTGTCTTTTTCCAAATCAAATTTTACTCTTCTATGTCCTTTTGCTGCAAGATATAGCCACTCAATTGATTTAATTTTGCATTTGATAACTGTGAAATTTTTATAACCTTCCTCACTTTGTTCTAATGTGTAATCAAAATCTTCTAATTTAGATATCATACCAGACGTGGCATTATCTGAAATTGTTCCTGGAGGACTATCTGTTAAGTAACATCTTCTGCTAATATGTTGAGTTTTTTTCCAAGATTCTTCTGTTGTAGAATTTTGATTATTAATCTCACACTCGACCTTCACTCTTAATTGTATTTTTTCGTCTTTATCATAAAAAACTAAGGAGGCATTTTTATTCTTTTTAAGAATATCTACCTTTGGAGATCTTAAATCGGTATGAAACTGCAATAAATTATTTTTTCTATCTGATTTTCTTAGAACAACAATCCTACCATCAACATCATCTTGATAAGCACAGATAAAAACGGGAATTCTAAATGGCGAACCTCTATTTGTCACAGCGTCGTCTAACATTGACCAATACTTGTTTTGAATTTCTTTCTGATTTTCATAGTATGCAGGTTGCATACTCTACTTTCTAAATCTTTTTATTAAACTTGAGGTATCCCAACGATGTCCGCCCATACCTTGAACTTCACCATAATATTTGTCTACAAGTTCTGTTATAGGCAATAGTGATCCGTTATTTTTTGCCTCATCCATCGCAATTTTTAAATCTTTTCTCATCCAATCTACTGCAAAACCAAAATCAAATTTATCGTCAATCATTGTTTTGTATCTATTTTCCATTTGCCAAGATTGTGCGGCACCCTTTGATATAACTTCAATAACATCTTCCATATTTAATCCAGCTTTTATTCCAAAATTTATTCCTTCAGATAAGCCTTGAACTAATCCTGCTATACAAATTTGATTAACCATTTTAGCTAACTGTCCTGAACCAGCTTCACCAAGTAATTTCATTTTTTTACTGTAGCAATCAATTTTATCTTTTGCTTTATTAAAGTCAGCTATATCACCACCGATCATTACAGTTAATGCACCATTCTCGGCACCAGCTTGTCCACCAGAAACTGGTGCATCTAAAAAACCCCAACCATGTGCTTTTGAGTTTCCATAAAGTTTTCTTGCAATTTCAGCTGACGCGGTAGTGTTGTCGATATGAACTGCACCCTTTTTTATTTTATTATAAATTCCATCTTTACCAATTGTAACTTCAGATAAGTCATTATCATTACCCACACATGTAAAAACATATTCAGCATCTTTAGCAGCTTCTGCTGGAGTGTCAGCCATTTTACCCTTATATTCTTTAATCCATTTTTCTGCTTTAGATTTCGTTCTATTAAAAACAGTTACATTGTGTCCACCTTTTGATATATAACCAGCCATTGGATAACCCATGACACCAAGACCTATGAAAGCAACATTACAACCCATAATTTTTTAATATGTTTAAAAGTTTAAGTTTTAAAGTTATTGTATTTGGTTTTATATTTACATTTTTTTCTAGTTTTGGACAGAGTTTTTTTCTTGGACTTTTTAATTTAAGTATACGTAATACCTTATCTATCTCTCAAGGACAATTTGGATCAATTTATGCGTCAGCAACCTTGCTAAGTAGTTTTTTATTAATTTGGGTTGGAAAAAAAATAGATGATATAGATATATTTAAATTTGCATTTTTCGTAACTGTACTACTATCTTTTTCATGTTTTATATTCTCAAAAATTTCTTCAATAACTTTTTTATTTATTGCAATTTTTCTAATGAGATTTTCAGGGCAAGGTATGATGTCACATACTGCAACAACAACAATTTCAAGATATTTTACAAAATCTAGAGGGAAAGCTTTAAGCACCAGTTGGTTTGGTCTGTCTACTGCTGAATTCATACTACCCGTTTTAATTGTTTATTTACTCACCATCATAACTTGGCAAAATTTATGGATATATATTTCAATTTTAGTTTTGATATTTCTACCCCCATCTTCTTTTATTTTAGTAAAAAGTCTAAATTTTGAGTCTCGAGAACAAGCAAATCAAAAGGAATTAAATACAAAAATAAAACAATGGAAAAGAGTAGAAGTTTTGAGGGATTATAGATTCTATGTAATATGTTTGAATATGTTAGCAATGCCTTGGATTGCTACAGGTGTATTTGTTTATCAATCTTTTATCACAGAGTCTAAAGAGTGGGGTACTTTTATAATTGCTCAATCTTTTATGGTTTATTCAGTTTCATCTGTTTTAACTTTATTAGTAGCAGGTTTTTTAATTGATAAATTTACAAGTAGAAAATTGCTAATTTTTATGAACATTCCTCTATTAATTTCCACACTAGTTTTAATTTACTTCGATGTTTCTATCTCTGCATTTATATTTTTAGGATTAATTGGTATTTCAAATGGACTTGCGAATGTATTAGGTTCTTCAACATGGGCAGAAATTTATGGTGTAAGATACCTGGGCTCAATTAAAGCTTTAACAACTGCTTTAATGGTATTTTCTACAGCTTTTGGAACTGCATTATTTGGCTTTTTGATTGATGGTGGATTCTCAATAGAGCATATTGCTTTTCTATCTTTTATCTATGTAGCTATATCTACAATCCTTTTATTTGTTGTGAGAAATAAGCTAAATCCACAAAATTTATAAAATTCTCCTTGATTTTTTTAAGCTCACTGTATAGATACTCCGCATGGCTAGAGTTACAGTAGAAGATTGTATAGATAAAGTAGATAGTCCTTATGAATTGGTATTAGTAGCTAAAGAAAGAGCAACTCAACTTAACACTGGTATAGAACCTACAATAGACAAAGATAACGATAAAAATACAGTAGTTGCATTAAGAGAAATAGCTGAAGAAAATATTAAAGTTAACGAATTAACTGACAGCGCTGTTTACAAATTAAGAAAACATGTCGAGCAAATAGATGATAGCGTAGATAATGATGAAGATGTAGGTGATGATTTCGAGAGTTTATATAAAGGTGAAATTTCTAAAAGCGGGGCGCCTATTTTACCATCTAAAAGAGCTAGAAAAACACCCGAGAAAATACAAGTGTCTAATGAAGACTTAGCAGAATTATCTGAAACAGCTAAACCAGATATTGATACTGCAGCAAAAGATGAAACAGGAGATGATCAAGGAGATGTTTCATTAGATGAAATGTCAGAAACTGAAAATTTAGCTTCAGAGCAAGATGGTAACATTGATCCTGAAAACAATTAATAACTATTTAAATAAATTCTTTTAAAATTTTTTCCCTATGTTCATCTAAATCAGGGATATCACCTCTCGTTTTTTCATCTTTGTAAATAGACATTTTAATTGGATTACCAGCTAATTTAAAATCTCCAATTTTTTTATGAAAGGCTTTCACAATCATATTTCTTGCATCTATTTGAGGATTTTCTACAGCTTCTTTAATATTAAATATAGGTCCACATGGAATTTTTTTATTTTCCATATCCTTAATCCACTCGTCAGTATTTCTTACTAAAAGTTTTTTTTCAAGAATCATTTTAAGTTCGTCTATGTTTTGTGCTCTAGTTGAATTGTTAGAAAATTTTGGGTCTTTATTGATTTCAGGTATTTTCAATAGTTCACAAAGTTTTTCAAATAATCTATCATTACCTGCTGCTATAATAATGTAACTATCTTTAGTTTTGAAAGCTTCAAATGGTGCAATTGATGGATGACGTGATCCCATTGGTTTTGGTATTTCATTTTTAGCTAAATAACGTGCTATAGCATTTTCCAAAATTGCTATTTGACAATCTAGCATAGAAACATCAATGTGCATTCCCTTCCCAGTTTTTTGTCTATCATAAAGGGCTGCATTTATTCCAATTGCTGTAAATAAACCAGCAGTGATGTCTCCAATTGATGTTCCAACTCTTGTTGGCTCTGAGTTAGGTTGACCAGTTACACTCATCAAACCTCCCATACCTTGAACAACCATGTCATAAGCAGGTAATTCCTTAAGAGGACCAGTTTGTCCAAATCCTGATGCAGATGCATAAATCAATTTTGGATACTTTTTACTTACATCGGCCCAACCGTATCCCCACTTCTCTAAAGTGCCAGGTTTAAAATTTTCAACTAGTATATCTGCTTTAGACAAAATTTTATCAAAAATTTTTTTATCTTCTTCATTTTTTAAATTAAGAGCAATACTTTCTTTACCTCTATTAAGTGACATAAAATAAGCTGAATATTCTTCTATGAATGGTCCAAATTTTCGAGAGTCATCACCAATTTCTGGAGCCTCAATTTTAATTACCCTCGCACCAAGATCTGATAAAATCATAGTGCAGTAGGGACCGACTAATACTCTAGTTAAATCAACAACTAGTAGGTTTTTCAAAGGTCCATTCATATATTTTCAACTTTTCTGAGTTTTTGTCGACTTGACTCTTATTAATAAGTTCATTTTAATTGAAATATTAAAAATAACAATAGAGGGAAAAATAATGTTAAAAAAAATATCTTTATATTTAACTTCATTAGTTTTTGTTTTTACAACTATTGGTTCTGCTTATGCGGTTACGTTAAAAGCAAGTCACCAATGGCCTGGAACACCAAGAGCTGATGGATCTTTCGACCCACGTCATGAAATGGTCCAAATCATTGCTGACGAGGTAAAAAAAGCAAACGTTGGAATAGATGTTAGAATTTATCCAGCTAAGTCATTATATAAGCCTAAAGAACAGTGGAAGCCAATGACAACTGGTCAATTGGATATATCTGCTTTTCCATTAGCTTATGCATCTAAGTTCCATCCAGAATTCGATGCTACACTAATGCCAGGAACAGTTAAAAATCACGATCATGCATTGAGATTTAATAAAGGACCAATGATGACTGAGATTAAAAGGATTATTAATGATGCCGGTGTTGTAGTCTTGTCTGATGCATGGCTAGGTGGTGGTTTTGCCTCAAAGTCAAAATGTATTAAAAATCCAAGTGACGCAAAAGGTCAAGTCATGAGAGCTGCAGGTAAAGCATTTAACCAAATGCTAGAAGCAGCAGGAGCAGGTATACAAAGTATGCCATCATCTGAAATTTACACAGGTTTACAAACTGGTGTATTAACAGGTGCAAATACTAGTTCAGGAAGTTTTGTTAGTTACAAAATTTATGAACAAGTTTCATGTGCAACTCCTCCAGGAAAATTTGGTTTATGGTTTATGTATGAACCAATTTTAATGTCTAAAAAGTCTTTTGATGCTTTAAATTCTAAGCAACAAAAAGCTTTAATGAAAGCTGGAAAAGTTGCTGAGAAATACATGACAGCTCAAGTAGAAAACTTAGATAAAAAGTTTGAAGATGCTTATAAAGCTGCAGGTGTAAAATTAGTATACATGGACGCAAAAGACCATGCTGCATGGGTGGAGATTGCAAAAAAATCTTCCCACAAAGCATTTGCTGATAAAGTTCCAGGTGGCGATAAGCTAATGGAAATGGCTTTAGCAGTTAAATAAAATAATATATAAATAACCCCTATTTATTCTTAATAAATAGGGGTTTTTTTTATGAAAAAAAAATATCTACAAATTTGTGATTTTATAGCTAAAGCCTGTGGTGCTTTTGCCGTGCTAGCTTTATTATTATCAATCTTGGTAATTGTTGAACTTGTATTTGAAAGATATTTTTTTCAAAGAGCCATCACATGGCAAACAGAACTTGTCACTATGTTATTAGTTGCGTCAACTTTTATTGGGAGTGTATACGTCTTAAGTGAAAAAGCTCATGTTAGCATGGAATGGATTTATGATTTTTTATCGAAAAAGAACGTGATTAAATTGAAAATTTTCACCTCGTTTTTAAGTTTATCGTTTTTTTTAATTTTATTTTACTTTGGATTTTTAATGGTAGAAGAAGCCTTTACTAAAAATTATTCAACAGGAACTGTTTGGGATCCACCATTATGGATACCATATTCATCAATGATGTTAGGAGCCATATTGATGATATTACAGTATATAGCAGAAATTATAAAACTAACCGACGATAAGGACCAAAGTTAATGGACCCATTAATAATAGCCATAATTGTTGCGGTTTTTACGCTAGTTGTACTTTTCTCTGGAATTCCAATTGCCTTTGGTTTGAGTTTTGTATCAATAGTTCTTCTAGTATCATTTGAGGGTTTTCAAATGTTAGATGTTTTTGCCGAAACATTTTTTGCAGGATTAAACTCATTTGTATTACTTTCAATACCAATGTTTATTTTAATGGGAATGGCAGTTGCAAATTCACCTGCTGGTAAAGATTTATACACAGGATTAGATAGATGGCTTTGGAGAGTACCAGGAGGATTAGTTATTTCTAATATTGGTGCTTGTTCAATTTTTGCAGCTTTAAGTGGATCTAGTCCTGCGACTTGTGCTGCAATTGGAACGATGGGGATACCAGAAATGAGAAAAAGAGGATATTCGGATCAAATTGCAACTGGAACTATCGCTGCTGGTGGAACTCTAGGAGTTTTAATTCCTCCAAGTATTGTTTTAATCGTTTACGGAATTGCAACGGGGACATCAATTGGTAGATTATTTTTATGTGGTCTTGTACCAGGTTTTATGTTGGCTGGTATGTTTGCCATTTGGGCACTTATCCACAGCTACTATATAGACAAGGATGCAGCAAAAGCTTTGAGAAATAGAGTAAGACCTACTTTAAAAGAAAAACTTGAAGTTTTACCAAGAATCCTTCCTTTCTTAGCTATTATAGCAGGTGTTTTGTACGTACTTTATGGAGGAGTTGCGACACCATCCGAGGCATCTGGAGTAGGAGCATTCTTAGTCTTTGTGCTAATTGCTGTTGTTTATAAAATTTATCAGCCAAAAAAGATTTGGAATATTGTTAAAGTTTCAATGAAAGAAAGCGTGATGATAATGTTCATTATTGCTGCTTCTTATCTTTTTGCATTTACTCTTTCACAGCTTTATGTAACTCAGTCTTTGGCACAGAGCATGGTTGAATTAAGTTCCAACAAATGGGTTGTGTTTATTTTAATAAATATATTTCTCTTAATAGCTGGCTTCTTTTTACCACCAGTTGCAGTAATTGTAATGACATCAGCAATTTTATTACCCGTTATAACTACATTAGGTTTTGATCCTTATTGGTTTGCAATTGTGTTTACAATAAATATGGAAATAGGATTAATAACACCACCCGTGGGTTTAAATCTATATATTATAAAAGGAATTACCCCAGACGTTAGTTTGTCAGAAATTTTGAAAGGATCTATACCATTTATGATAATAATGGCTTTAGCTATAGTAATTTTGTGTATTTTTCCTGAGATTGTTACGTGGTTACCTGATAAAATAATGGGTAAAGACCTTGGCTTCTAAAAAAAAGATTAATAGAAAAATTTCAGTAGCTCCAATGATGGACTGCACCGATAGACACGATCGTTTTTTTCTCCGATTGATGAGTAAAAATGTTATGCTTTACACAGAGATGGTTGCAACTAAGTCAGCAATTCATGGTGATAGAAAAAGAATATTATCTTACAGCCCAGATGAAAAACCCCTAGCATTACAAGTAGGTGGATCAAATAAGGAAGAATTGGCAGAAGTAGCTAAAATTGCTGAAGATATGGGCTATGATGAAATTAATATTAATCTTGGTTGTCCAAGCAAAAAAGTTCAAAAGAACAAGTTTGGTGCATGTTTAATTAAGGAACCTGGCTTAGTTGCTGAATGTATTAATTCGATGGTAAATGCATGTAAAATTCCTGTTACAGCTAAGACAAGAATTGGTTTCGATAATACAGAGAAATTCGATTATCTTAATAATTTTATTCGTAAGATGAGAGATGCTGGTTCAAAAACTTTTATTTTGCATGCAAGGAAAGCAATTTTGACAGGTTTATCTCCTAAACAAAATCTTAATATTCCAAAACTTAATTATGAAATGGTTTATGATATTAAAAAAGAAAATCCTAATTTAGAAATAATTATAAATGGAGGAATTACAAAAGTTGAGGAAATTAATAACCATTTAAATTATTGTGATGGGGTGATGATAGGTAGATCTATCTATCAAAATCCATATTCTTTAGTTGAAATTGAAAAAGAAATTTTTAAAACAAAAAATAATCCAACAAGAGAACAAGTTGTTGAGAAACTGTTAGAATACGTAGATAGAGAGGTAAAATTAGGAACTAAGATTAATCATATAATGAGACACACAGTAGGTTTATATCATGGACAGGTTGGTTCAAAAGAGTGGAAAAGATATTTAAGTGACAATATGATGGCAAGAGATTCAGATTTTCAAAAAGCAAAACATATTATGACTATTGTTCAAAATAATGAGAAAGCTATTCAGGCTAACTCATAATGGAAATTTTAGCTATTAATGAAATTATAAATCTTTTATTTGTTTTATCTATCGCAGCTTCTGTTGCAGGTTTTATGGCCGGATTACTGGGTGTTGGTGGAGGGATTATAATAGTGCCAGCACTGTATTATGCTTTCACAGTTTTAGATTTTGATATTGCAACAAGAATGCACCTCTCAGTCGGTACATCATTAGCAATTATAATTCCAACCTCTATAATATCAACCAGAACTCATATGGAATATGACGCTGTTGATTTTAAGTTAATAAAATCTTTTGGTATTTTTATTTTGTTAGGTGTTATTGGTGGAACATTTTTAGCTGTGAACTTAAAAACACCAGCTTTTATTTTATTTTTTTCCATTATGGCTTTTATAGTGGGTTTATTTTTTATCTTTTTTAGAGAACAACTTTTAAAAAATCCAAAAATGATAACTGATTCTGCCAAAAATATTTCTGGGGTCATAATAGGTTTTATATCTGTGTTATTAGGTATTGGTGGTGGATCATTAATGGTTCCTTTTATGAGAACTTTTGGTTATGATATTAGAAGATCAATAGGCACTGCTGCAGGGGTTGGTTTTCTAATTGCAGTTTTTGGCACTATCACAATGATTGCTGGAGGTAAAATTCTGGATAATATTAGCACTCCTTACAGCCTAGGATACGTAAATCTACTTGGTTTTTTAGTTTTTGTACCTGTAACAATGATAATGGCGAGGGTAGGAGCGAAAGCAGTTTATAAAATTGAAAAAAACATTCTAAGCAAAATCTTTGGAACTTTTTTGATTATTGTGTCGATTAGATCTTTTTTTGAATACCTATCTATAAGTTAATTTAATCTGTTCCCCACTTAATCTTGGTCCAGATTCTTTCGTGAAAATAGTAGAAAAATAGAGGAATTATTGATCCAACACCCAGTATTCCTGCACCAGTAAATGTACCAGTGTAGATATATCCAAAAATAACCCAATAGACAAAAATGATGAATCTCCAAGAAAAAGTTTTTGCAATTGATCTAATTTTTTTATCAGCCATAAAAAAAAAGAGGTGACTTCAGTCTCCCTCCATCACCTCACGTTTGTTATACTAAATGATTCTTTAAAATTTTATGAACACTTAATAGTTGAATCTGCTAATTATTAAGCCTGAATTTTTTGATCATATTCACCAATTTTTCCCGTTTTCTTAAGTGTCTTATCAATGAATTTAAAAATATTTAATTTTCTCAAATCTGACGTAGGACTTTCTGTAACCACAACCAAAGAGGGTTTATTTGATGAAGCTCTAATCAGACCCCATGAACCATCATCAAAAGAAAATCTTACTCCATTTACAGTTATTATTTCTTTTATTTCTTGATTATCTATTTTTATTTTTTGCTCTTTTATTTTTTGGAATTCATTTACCATTTCATCCACTACACTATATTTTTCCTCATCAGAGCAAAAAGGTGCCATTGTTGGTGATTGGTAAGTGATAGGAAGTTCTTTTATAATTTCACTCATTTTTCTACCCTGATTATTTAATAAATGACAAACTTGAATTGCTGAATTAATCCCATCATCATAACCATACCCCAATGGTTGATTGAAAAAAAAATGTCCACTTTTTTCAAATCCAGCTAGGGCTTTTTCATTATGAACTTTTCTTTTTATGTGTGAATGACCGGTTTTCCAATATAGAGTTTTACATTGATTTTGACTCAAAACTGCATCGGTTGAATAAAGACCAGTGGATTTAACATCCACAATAAACTTTGAATTTTTATGAGTATTTGAGAGATTTCTTGCAATTAATAAACCTATTTTATCTGAAAAGATTTCATTTCCCTCATTGTCAATTACTCCTACTCGATCTCCATCTCCATCAAAGCCAAAGCCTATATCGGCTTTATTATCTTTTACAGATTTTGCAATTGCATGAAGCATTTCAAGATCTTCAGGATTTGGATTGTATTTTGGAAAATTCCAATCTAAATTGCAATCTATCTCAATCACTTCACATCCTATACCCCTTAGTATATCTGGAGCAAATATTCCCGCAGTACCATTACCA
>CACLTO010000018.1 GCA_902609915.1 uncultured Pelagibacteraceae bacterium | reverse complement strand
GGAAAAAAAATCTCTTTAGAAGATTCAGGTTTGTCTAAACGAGAATGGAATGAATTAATGGAAGCTTTTGATTTTAAAGATAAGTTGATTTAATCATATTAGCAAAATCTAAATATATTTTTGAAATCTCGTGATCAGTGTTAGACTCTACTATAGGCTTTCCCTCATCACCGCATCTGCCAATTTCAGAATTAATAGGAATTTCCCCTAAAAATTTTTTCTGAAATTCTTCTGCAGTTTTTTTGACACCGCCTTCACCAAAAATTTTATATTTTTTACCATCATCTCCAATAAAAAAACTCATATTATCGACTAAACCTAAAATGTTTACCCCAAGTTTATCGAACATTTTAATACCTCTTATAACATCTAATAAAGCAACCTCTTGTGGTGTTGAAACTATAATTGCACCATCTATCTTGATTTCTTGAGAAAAAGTCAATTGTGTATCTCCCGTTCCTGGAGGCATATCTACTATTATAAAATCTAGATCTTTCCAATTTACTTTTTGTGTAAAAGTTTTAATTGCACTAGTCACCATTGGCCCTCGCCAAATCATAGGTGTTTGTTGGTCGGTTAGAAAACCAATAGACATGCATTGTAGATCATATTTAACAACAGGTTCTAATTTCTCTCCATCACTTTTTGGTTTCTCATTAATCCCTAACATTTTTGGCACAGATGGTCCGTAAATGTCTGCATCTAGTAAACCGACTTTACACCCAACTTTTTTTAATGCTAAGGCTAAGTTTGTAGCAAAAGTAGATTTACCAACACCTCCTTTCGCACTAGAAACAGCGATTGTGAACTTAGTACCTTTTATTGGATTTTTTTCTGGCGTTTTTCTTCTCATTTTAGCTTTCATTGCGTCACTTAATTCTGGTTTTTCCTTTGGCATAACTAGATCTTAACTTGTTTTTCCTTACAAAGACATTATATAGATTGCCATATGTCAGATGATTTTAGACAAAGTGGTGGTAGTCCTTGGGGAACACCTCCAGGTGGAAGTGGTGGTGGAAGTGGAAATGGATCCGGAAGAGGTCCAAGACCTCCAGATGTTGATAAAATTATAAAAGAATTTCAAGAAAAAATAAAAAAATTTTTACCTGGAGGAAGTTCTTCAGGGGGAAAACAGGCTCTGTTAGTATTAATTATTTTAGGATTCGTTTGGTTAGCTAGTGGACTTTATAGAGTACTACCAGATGAACAAGGTGTAGTGCTAAGATTTGGAAAATTTGTAAAAACTACACAACCAGGTTTAAATTACCACATCCCGTTTCCAGTAGAATCTGTTTTAACACCAAAAGTTACCAAGGTTAATAGAATTGATATTGGTTTTAGATCTGAAAGAGATAGTGGGTTTACCTCATCAGGTGGAGTTGCAGATGTCCCTCAAGAAAGTTTAATGCTAACTGGTGATGAAAATATTGTAAATATTGATTTCTCTGTCTTCTGGGTCATAAAAGATGCTGGTAATTTTCTGTTTAAAATCCAAGATCCTGAAGGCACTGTAAAAGCTGCTGCAGAAACTGCAATGAGGGAAGTAATTGCTAGGTCTGATATTCAGCCTATTCTAACTGAAGGAAGATCACTAATCGAAACAGACACACAAGAGATTATTCAAAAAATTTTAGATGAATACACTAGTGGTATTCAGATTACCCAAGTGCAAACACAAAAAGCGGATCCACCAGATCAAGTGATTGATGCTTTTAGAGATGTACAGGCTGCAAGAGCTGATATGGAGAGATCTAAAAATGAAGCTGAGGCTTATGCAAATGATGTTATTCCAAGAGCGCGAGGAGAAGCACAAAAAATTCTTCAAGCAGCTGAAGCTTATAAAAAAGAGGTAGTTGCCAAGGCAGAAGGTGAAGCTAGCAGATTTTTAGCAATTTATAACGAATACAAAATGGCAAAATCTGTAACACAAGAGAGAATGTATTTAGAGACAATGGAAAAAGTTTTAGCAGATATAGACAAAGTTATTATTGAAAAAAATGCTGGATCAGGTGTAGTACCTTATCTTCCATTACCAGAATTAAGTAAAAAGAAAGCAACGAATTAATATGAATATGGGAAAAGTTATAGCAGGATTAGTAGTTGCAGTAGCAGCAACATTATTTTTTTCAATTTTTATTGTAAAAGAGGTAAATCAAGCAATAGTACTTCAGTTTGGTGACCCTAAAAGAATAATTTCAAAACCAGGATTGAATTTTAAAATTCCTTTCATTCAAAACGTTGTTTTTCTTGATAAAAGAATTTTAAACTTAGATACTCCTCCAGAAGAAGTTATTGCCTCAGATCAAAAAAGATTAATTGTAGATGCTTTTGCGAGATTTCAAATTGTTGATCCCCTTAAGTTTTATATTTCAGTTGGTAACGAGAGAGTTGCAAGATCAAGGTTAGCAACAATAATAAATTCGAGAATAAGAAACGTTTTAGGTCAGCAAGAACTTCAGACATTATTATCAGAGGATAGAACTAAACAGATGGCTTTAATTCAAGAGGGTGTAAACAACGAAGCTGAAAATTTTGGCATTAAAATTAATGATGTGAGAATTAAAAGAGCTGATCTTCCTCAAGCAAACAGTGATGCAATTTTTAGAAGAATGCAAACTGAGAGGGAGAGAGAAGCAAAAGAATTTAGAGCAAGAGGTGCGGAGATGGCTGTAACTATCACTTCAACTGCAGACAAAGAAGTTACAGTAATATTAGCAGATGCTCAAAAAAAATCAGAGATAATGAAAGGTGAAGGCGACGGTAAGAGAAATAATATCTTTGCTGGTGCTTTTGGTCAAGATCCAGAATTTTTTGCATTTTACAGAGCTATGCAAGCATATGAAAAAGCATTAATAGGTGGAGAGACATCTTTAATTTTATCTCCAGATAGTGAGTTTTTTAAATTCTTTGGAAATATAAAGCCTCAGGCTGAATAAACTTTAATGAAGGAATTGATCATTGCTTTTGGTCTTTTCTTGTTTATTGAGGGAATTTTATATGCCTTATTTCCAGCAAAAATGAGGAATATGCTTAGGAAGCTTGAGCTAATTAAAGACAGCCAATTGCGGACTGGTGGATTGGTTTTTGCAATAATAGGGTTTGTAATTATTTATTACTTAAAAAATTAAAATGAATAAAATTAAAACTAGTCTTTTTTCAATAATACTATTATTCAATTTCTCATCAATCTCAAATTCACAAAATATTCCCAGTTCATTTGCTGATTTGGCAGAAAAATTAATGCCATCTGTAGTCAACATTTCAACAACCCAGACCGTTGTGACTAGAAGTAATCCTTTCCCAAATTTTCAATTTCCCCCAGGTTCACCGTTTGAAGATATGTTTAAAGAATTTGGAACACCTCAAGAAAGGCAATCTTCAGCATTGGGCTCAGGATTTATTATAAACGAGAAAGGAATAGTAGTAACCAACAACCATGTAATTGAAGGTGCTGAAGATATAGTAGTCCAAGTTAATGGTGAAAAGAAGTTCAACGCCAAAGTTATTGGTGCTGATCCACTCTCAGATATTGCTATATTAAAGATAGACTCTAAAGAGAGGTTTTTACCTGTCAAATTCGGAGACTCTGATAAAGCAAGAATAGGTGACTGGGTAATGGCTATCGGCAATCCATTTGGGTTAGGTGGAACAGTGACATCAGGAATAATTTCTGCAAGAAATCGATCAATTGGACTATCAAGATATGAAGATTATATTCAAACTGATGCATCTATTAATTCTGGGAATTCTGGTGGACCTTTATTTGATATGAATGGCGACGTAATTGGAATTAATACGGCAATTCTTGGCAGAAGTGGAAATGTGGGAATTGGTTTCTCGATACCATCGAATAGTGCAAAAATTGTAATTGATCAATTGATTGAATTTGGAGAAACAAAAAGAGGATGGCTTGGGGTAAGAATTCAAGATGTAACAAAAGAGATTGCAGAAGTGGAAAATTTAGATAAGCCTAGAGGAGCTCTAGTGGCAAGTGTTGCACCAAATAGTCCTTCAGAAAAAGCTGGAGTCAAAAGCGGAGATATTATTTTGGAATTCAATGGTGAGATAATTGGGCAAATGAAGGAACTTCCTATAATTGTTGCAAGAACTGAGGTAGGTAAAAAAGTAAAAGTTAAAATTTGGAGAAATAAAAAGGAACTTACTAAAACAATTACACTTGGGAGATTAGAAACATCAGAAGACTTTAAAATTACAGAAAAGAAAGAGACAAAACCTAAAGAAACAGTAATTGAAAACTTAAAAATTAAAGTTAGAAAAATATCTGATCAAGATATCAAGACTAGAAATTTACCAAATCAAACCAATGGATTAATAATTACTGGTATTGAAAAAGATAGCCCTTTAATTGGTTCGATAGAAATAAATAGTATTATTTTAGAGGCACAAAAGCAAAAGATTAGGTCAGCAGAAGATTTAGATAGAATTCTAAAACAGGTTTTAAAAAGTAATCAAAAAACTATTTTACTTGTTGTTTACAACAGCCAAAATCAAAAAAGATATATTGGTATCAAGTTAGATTAATATATGGATTTAAAATCCAAAATTATTTTAATTTATGGACCTACTTCATCTGGAAAATCTAAATTTGCTATTAGGTTAGCAAAAAAAATTTCAGGACAAATTATAAATGCTGATAGCATGCAGGTTTATAAGGAGTTAAGGATTTTAACAGCAAGGCCTTCTCAAAAAGAAAGCCTAAAAATAAAACATTATTTATATGGTTTTCAAAGTGCTAAAAAGAATTTTTCCACTGGAGATTGGCTTAAACTTGCAAATCAAAAAATTTTACATTGTAAAAAAATAAAAAAGACTCCTATCTTGGTTGGGGGTACTGGACTATATTTTAAAGCTTTAACAGATGGTTTAGTAAATATTCCAAAAATTCCAATCAATTTTAGAAATAAAGTAAGAAGTTTACATAGAAGGATAGGACAAAAAAAATTTTTTCTGAAGTTAATAAAAATTGATCCTTTAATAAAAGATCGATTAAATTCACATGACATACAAAGATCTTTAAGAGCATATGAAATAATTTCATTTACAAAAAAATCAATGTTTAGTTGGTTTAAAAATACTAAGTCAGATTATACTCATAATGATTTTTTTAAAATTTACGTTGATTTTCCTAGAGGAGATTTATTAGATAGAATAAGCATGAGGTCTAAAGAAATGATCAAGTCAGGTGCTATTGAAGAGGTTAAAAAATTAGCAAAATTAGGAATTTCAAAAAATAAAAGTTTAAATAAAGCCATTGGTGTGAATGAGATAAAGCAATATCTTCAAAAAAAAATTCAAACTGAACAATTAATTGAGAAAATATCAATAAAGACTAGGCAATATGCTAAAAGACAGAGTACTTGGGGTAGAGGAAATATGAGGGATTGGAATAAAATCAATCCAGAAGGTTTGAGTAAGCTCTTAAAAAAAATTTAGATATTCTCCAGTTAGTCTTGACCAATTAGTACAACTTCAGCTAGATTGGTTGAATGTCTAAATTATATACTGGTGCAGAAATTGTATTCAAATGTCTTGAAGATCAAGAAGTTGAATATATTTTTGGCTATCCAGGCGGAGCAGTTTTACCAATCTATGATGAACTTAAAAACCATTCATCAATCAAGCATATACTAGTTAGACATGAGCAAGGAGCGGGTCATGCTGCAGAAGGATACGCAAGATCATCAGGCAAGCCAGGTGTTGTTTTAGTGACATCGGGTCCAGGTGCTACTAACGTAGTCACAGCTTTAACAGATGCATACATGGATTCAGTACCATTAGTTTGCATTTCTGGTCAAGTACCAACTCACCTGATTGGAACGGATGCATTTCAAGAATGTGACACAACAGGAATTACAAGACCATGTACAAAACATAATTGGCTGGTTAAAGATATTAAAGATTTATCAAGAGTAATGCACGAGGCCTTTAAAGTTGCAACTAGTGGAAGACCAGGACCTGTATTGGTTGATATTCCCAAAGACATTCAATTTGCAAAAATTAATTACGCAAAATTTAAAAAAGAAAAAAAAGTTAATGGAAAATTACATAATAAATTCTCTAGCAATGAAATTGATTTATTAATCGATTTAATTTCAAAATCAAAAAAACCTATTGTTTATACAGGAGGTGGAGTAATAAATTCTGGTCCAGAGGCAAGCGAAACTTTAAAGGAGTTTGTAAGATTAATTGGTTTTCCAATCACTTCAACTCTACAAGGCCTAGGTGCTTTTCCAGGGGATGATAACCAATTTATTGGAATGCTAGGTATGCATGGAACTTACGAAGCAAATAATGCAATGCATGATTGTGATTTGCTAATCAATATAGGTGCAAGATTTGACGATAGAATAACAGGCAAAATTGACGAATTTTCTCCAAAATCGAAGAAAGTTCATATTGACATTGATCCTTCATCAATAAATAAAATAATAAAAGTAGATCTTGCAATAGTCGGAGATGTTAATGAAGTAATTAAATTAACTATCAAAAGAATTAATAAAAAACAAAATGGATTAAAAGACTCGAACAAACAAAAAATATCAAAATGGTGGGAACAAATCCAAAAATGGAGAACCAAAGACTCTCTAGGTTTTATAAATAGTGATAAAGAAATTAAACCCCAATATGCGGTAAAGAGGTTATATGAGTTAACAAAAAACCAAGATACATTTATTACAACTGAAGTAGGTCAACATCAAATGTGGGCTGCACAACATTATAAATTCAATAAACCAAACAGATGGATGACATCTGGTGGTTTAGGAACTATGGGGTATGGTCTTCCTGCTGCAGTGGGTGTACAAATTGCACATCCAGATAAACTTGTAATCGATATAGCTGGTGAAGCATCAGTGTTGATGACTATGCAAGAAATGTCTACAGCAGTTCAATACAGTTTACCTATAAAGATATTCATTTTGAACAATCAATACATGGGAATGGTTAGACAATGGCAAGAGCTTCTTCATGAAAAAAATTATTCAGAGAGTTACTCCGAAGCCTTACCCGATTTTGTAAAATTAGCTGAAGCCTATGGATGTAAAGGTATAAAAGCTGATAATCCAAATGAATTAGATGAAAAAATTAAAGAAATGATTGACTATAAAGGCCCAGTTATATTTGATTGTCACGTAGATCCAAACGAAAATTGCTTTCCGATGATACCGTCTGGAAAGCCTCATAATCAAATGATTTTAGGTCCAAATGACAAGAGGGAAAACAAGATTACTGGTAAAGGGAAATCATTAGTTTAATGCCATCTCCAAAGTCAGCATATAGTATACCCACTAAAATAGGAAAATTAGATACTCATATATTCGTTGTTTGGGTTGATAATGAAGCTGGAGTTTTGGCAAGAGTTGTCGGATTATTTTCTGGCAGAGGTTATAACATTGAGTCTTTAGCAGTTGCCGAAGTAGATGCAACAAAAAATATTTCAAGAATAACGATAGTAACAACAGGGACGCCACAAGTTATTGATCAAATTAAATTACAATTAAAAAAACTGGTACCGGTCCACAAAGTAGCGGATTTTAAAAGAGAGGATAAAAAGGTTATTTTTAAGGAAATGGCATTACTTAAAATCGTTGCACAAAAAAAAAAAATAGAAAAATGCTTGAAAGAGTGTAAAAAATTTAATCCTGTAATTTTGGATAAAACAAATAAATCAATTGTTGTACAAATAACTGCTTTAAGAAGAGAAATTGATAAAATGAGTAAAAAATTAAAACCCTATGGTCTTACAAGCACTTCAAGAACTGGGGCAATAGCGATGACTAGGGGTGCTGAAACATTTAAATAAATTTATAAAGGAGAAGAAAAAATGAAAATGTTTTATGAAAAAGATGCTGATGTAAATCTAATCAAAGAAAAAAAAATTGCTATTTTTGGTTATGGAAGTCAAGGTCATGCTCACGCTCTTAACTTAAAAGATAGCGGTGTACAAGAAGTAGTTGTTGCTTTAAGAGATGGTTCAGTAAGCAAGGCAAAAGCAGAGTCCAAGGGTTTGAAGGTAATGAATTTGTCAGACGCAGCAGAGTGGGCTGATGTATGTATGATTTTAACCCCAGATGAACTTCAGGCAACAATATATAAAAATCATATTGAGCAGAGAATTAAAGAGGGTACAAGTTTAGCCTTTGCTCATGGTTTAAACATTCATTATGATTTAATTAAAGCAAGAAAAGATCTAGACGTTTTTATGGTTGCACCCAAAGGTCCAGGACACCTTGTTAGAAGTGAATTTGAAAAGGGAGGTGGAGTTCCTTGTTTGATGGCAGTCCATCAAGATGGAACGGGTAAAGCGAGAGATTTAGCTCTGTCATATGCATCAGCTATTGGAGGGGGGAGATCTGGAATTATTGAAACTACTTTTAAAGATGAATGTGAAACTGATTTATTTGGTGAGCAAACAGTTCTTTGTGGTGGTCTTGTTGAATTAATTAAAAATGGATATGAGACTTTAGTTGAGGCAGGTTACGAGCCTGAAATGGCATATTTTGAATGTTTGCATGAGGTAAAATTGATTGTCGATTTAATCTATGAGGGTGGGATTGCGAATATGAACTATTCGATTTCAAACACAGCAGAATATGGTGAGTATGTTTCAGGACCAAAAATTATTAACAAAGAGGAAACTAAAAAAAGAATGAAAGAAGTATTAGAAGATATTCAATCTGGAAAGTTTACAAAGCAATGGATGGAGGAGTGTAAAAATGGTCAAAAGAATTTCTTAAAGACGAGAGAGGAACTAGCCAAACACTCAATTGAAACAGTTGGTACAAAACTAAGAGCTATGATGCCTTGGATTGGTAAGAAGAAATTAGTGGATAGCGATAAGAAGTAAAATATAGTTCCAAATTGGGTTAAAATCGCTATTTTATTTTGCAATCTAAACGATAGGTTGTATATTTCATAATTAAAAAATTTTATGCCCGACAAAGACAAAGTGTTTATTTTTGATACAACAATGAGAGATGGTGAACAATCGCCGGGTGCCTCTATGAGTGTCGAAGAAAAAATTCAAATATCAAGAGTATTTGATGAAATGGGAATTGATATTATTGAGGCTGGTTTTCCTATATCATCTCCTGGAGACTTTGAGGCTGTAAGTGCAATTAGCAAAAGTGTAAAAAACTCAATCCCTTGTGGTTTAGCTAGAGCAACTAAAAAAGATATAGATGCTTGTCACGAGTCACTAAAATTTGCGAAAAGGTTTCGTATTCATACGTTTATTTCAACAAGCCCAGTTCACATGAAGCATAAACTTAATATGACAAACGACCAAGTTTTAGAAGCTATTAAAGAGAGTGTAACTTATGCTAAAAAATTTACTGATGACGTTGAATGGTCATGTGAGGATGGCACAAGAACGAACTTAGAATTTATGTACAAAACAATAGAACTTGCAATTAAATGTGGAGCAACGACAATTAATATACCAGATACTGTTGGTTACTCTATACCAGAGGAATTTGCAAAAACTATTACGTCAATTAAAAACAATGTTCCAAATATCGATAAAGCTATTATTTCTGCACATTGTCATAATGACCTAGGGTTAGCAGTTGCTAATGCATTGTCAGGTTTATCAGCAGGAGTTAGACAAATTGAGTGCACTATTAATGGAATAGGTGAGAGAGCTGGTAACGCTGCTCTGGAAGAAATCGTGATGGCAATAAAAACAAGAGACGATCTACTTCCTTATGAAACAGGAATTAAAACTGAATTAATTAGCAAAGCATCAAAAATTGTATCTAACGCCACAGGTTTTCCTGTTCAATTTAATAAGGCTATAGTAGGAAAAAATGCTTTTGCTCATGAGTCAGGAATACATCAAGATGGAATGCTTAAAAATAGAGAAACATACGAAATAATGACACCAGAAAGTGTCGGAGTAAAAAAAACATCTTTAGTAATGGGAAAACATTCTGGACGTCATGCATTTAAAGATAAATTAAGTGATCTTGGATATGCTGATGTCACAGATGACGTTGTGCAAGCAGCGTTTGGTAAATTTAAAATTTTAGCAGACAAAAAAAAACATATTTACGATGAGGATATAGTTGCTTTAGTTGATGATAGCTTAATTATCGATAACAAGATAAACGCAATTAATCTTAAATCACTAAAAGTATTTGCTGGCACAGGTGAGCCACAAAGAGCCGACATGACCTTAGACGTTTTCGGGGAAATTAAGGAAACTTCTCAGACTGGTGACGGTCCAGTTGATGCAATATTTAAATGTATTAAAGATCTTTTTCCACATGACGTAAAACTATCTCTTTATCAAGTACATGCTGTCACTGAAGGAACTGATGCACAAGCAACAGTCAGTGTTAAGATAGAAGAAAACGACAGAACTACAGTTGGACAATCAGCTGATACAGATACTCTAGTAGCTTCTGCAAATGCATATTTAAATGCTTTAAATAAGATGCTTATTAAAAGGGAGAAAAAATCTCTATATAAAAATATAGAACCAAAAAAATTAAAGGAGAGTATATAATGGGTTTATTTGATAGCGTAAAAAAGATATGGAGCCAAGATATGGCTATTGATCTAGGAACCGCAAACACACTAGTGGTGGTCAAAGGTCAAGGAGTTGTTTTGAACGAGCCTTCTGTGGTGGCTATAGTAGAACAGTCTGGAAAAAAACAAGTTTTGGCAGTCGGAGATGAGGCAAAAACAATGCTTGGAAGAACTCCAGGAAATATTAGTGCAATTCGACCTTTAAGAGATGGAGTTATCGCAGATTTTATAGTGACTGAAGAAATGATAAAACATTTTATTAAAAAAGTTCATAAAGGTAGAACATTCGCAAATCCAAGAATATTAATTTGTGTACCAACTGGCTCTACTCCTGTTGAAAGAAAAGCCATTCAAGATAGTGCTCTAGCAGCAGGTGCAAGAAGAGTGCAATTGATTGAAGAACCTATAGCTGCTGCAATCGGTGCAGGATTACCAATTTCTGAGGCAACCGGTTCAATGGTTGTTGATATCGGAGGTGGAACAAGCGAGATCGCCGTGATGTCTTTAGGAGGTCTTGTTTATTCAAAATCTTTGAGAGTAGCTGGAGATGCTATGGATGGTGCTTTGGTGAATTATATGAGAAAAGAATATAATCTTATGATAGGTGACAGCACTGCAGAGAAAATAAAAAAAGAAATTGGTACGGCAATTCCATCTAATAATAATACTTATGCTGTAAAAGGAAGAGACTTAAGATCAGGTACACCAAAAGAAGTAAATATTACTGAGGAAGATACTGCTGAAGCTTTAAATGATATTTTGAGGGAAATGGTAAATGGAATTAAAGATGCACTTGAGGCAACTCCACCGGAACTATCGGCTGATCTTGTTGACATGGGTTTAACTTTAACAGGAGGTGGAGCGTTGTTAAAAAACATTGATAGAAGATTTTCAAAAGAAACTGGACTACCAGTACATATCGCGGAGGATCCATTATCATGTGTTGCAATTGGCACAGGTAAAGCTTTAGATCAAGAACAAACATTCTCTACTATGTTGACTGAATATTAAGAAAGATGGCATCAAGCAGAGATGATTTTGTAATTGCAATTAGATCTGCTTTCTTAAAAAAAAGTACAAAACAAAAATTTTCGTTACTTACTTTAGTTTTTTTCTCAATTTTTATAATTGTTTTATCTAGCTTTGATTTAAAAGCTATACGTTTTACAAAATCAATTATTAAAGAAATTGTTTATAGATCTTCTTTTATTGTTTCAATTCCTGAAAATCTTATAATATCTACATACTTGAATTTGAACGAATATACTAATTATTATAAAGAATATAAAAATACTAAAGAAGAATTAGATGAATTAAAATCCGAGAATATCTCAACCAAAATAATTAGGAGTGAAAATGAAGAACTTAAAAGTCTAATAGATGGATATAGCTTCACTTCAAATAAAATTTTAGCAAAAGTAATAGTTGATCATGAAAGTCCTTTTTTAAGGTCCATTATAATTAACAAAGGAAGTAAAGAAAAAATAAAAATAGGTACTAATATATATGATCGAAGTTACCTTGTAGGTAGAGTGATAGAAGTTAATTATACAACTTCAAGAGTGCTGCTTTTAACAGATCTGAATTCCAATATTCCAATTTCTATAACTCCAGGAAACACTCAAGCTATCGTCGCAGGCAACGGAGATAAAAGAGGCCAAATTAAATACATAAAAAGTGAATTAATAAATAAAATTAAAAGTGAGAGTATAGCTTACACCTCTGGAACAGGCTCAATTTTTAAAAGTGGGATACCAGTGGGGATTGTTAAATTTGAAGATGAAAATTCGAGAGATAAAATTTTTATTGATTTTTATAGTGACTTCACGCAATTAAAATATGTTTTTGCAGAAATTGATGCAATGATACCAGCTTCTAATGAAATAAAAAGTAACAATCAAACACAGAATACTCCAAATACTGAACAGATAAAGTTAGACCTAATTAGTGACGAATTACAAATTTTACAGGAGAGTAATTTAAAATTTTTAGAAGAAAATCAAGAGTTAAACACAGTTTCAAATGAACTAAATAAACAAATTGAAATTTTAAAAATAGAAAATGATTATCAAAAAAAAATAATCAATCAGCATGATTTAGATAAACAAGAGCTTGAATTTTTGAGGTTAAATTTAATTTATAGTTCTAAATGTCAGTCAAAAAAACTTTTTAGTAAAGGCTATAAAATAGGTACTCCAGAGTATAAAAAATGTATTATGCGAAAAGGTGAGTTAGCAAATGATTAGATTTCCCAAAAAAAATTATTTATTTAAAATATACACCTGGTTGCCAATGCTTGTGTTATTCATATCTGTTTTTAATGAGTTTGACTTTAATTACTTAAACATAGATTATTTTTCATTTAATTTTCCTTACATATTAGTTTTTTATTTTGCTTTAAAAGAATATCAAAGGTTTGACTATTTCTTAGTTTTTATAGCAGGCCTAGTTAATGATACTGTAGTCGGGTTACCATTAGGGTTAAGTTCTTTTTCATATATTTTGATTTGTATTTTTGCTTCTTATCTAAGAAATATTACAATAAGTCCTAATTTGATAAAAGATTGGTTTTATTTCTTATTTATAATTAGTTTAATTAATTCGTTAAATTACTCAATTTTATTCTTATTCTTTTCTTATGAATTGAATATTACACTTTTTATAGTTAATAATTTTTTTACATTTTTATTTTATATTATTTTTTCAACATTTTTTAAAAGGTTTTTAAAAAGTTTAAATGATTAATTTAAGCGACAATGTAACTAAATTGAATTCACTTAATCGCAGAATGTTTATTCTTGCGACAGCTAAAATAATAATTTTAGGTGGAATAGTAAGCAGATTATTTTTTTTACAAGTAAAAGAAAACAAAAAATATTTAACTCTTTCAGACAAAAATAGGATTAGAGAGTGGAAATTGCCACCAGTTAGAGGAGAGTTTAAAGATTATTTTGGAAACACTATCGCAGGTAATTTTGAGGCCTATCAGCTTCATATTATTCCAGAACAAGTTGAAGATTTTAGATATGTAATTTACAGGATTAAGGAATTATTAGATTTAACAGATAGACAATTTAACAAAATTTTAAAGAAAAAAGATGAAATTAAGCCCTGGGAAACACTTATTGTAGGGGACAATTTAAGCTGGGAAAAGTTTTCTAAAATAAATAATCATCTATATGATCTTAATGGAGTTAAGCCTGTAATTTCAATATCCAGAGATTACCCTTACAAAGAGAATTTTACTCATGTTTTGGGATATGTAAGTCAAGCAAATGAAAATGATATTTCTACAAATGATGAAATTAAAGAAAAATTTGTACCTGGACTTAAAGTGGGCAAAACAGGTTTGGAAAAAACTTTTGAAAAAAAATTAATTGGATCTAACTCTGTAGAAAGGTACGAAGTAAATGCTTATGGAAGAAGAATTAGTCAATTAGCATTTCAAAAGGGAGATAAAGGTCAAACTATCAGACTTACAATAGATACAAAAATTCAAGAATTGACTAATCATCTATTAAAAGACAAGGCAGGATCCATATGTGTTATGGATATTTACACTGGAGCAATAATTGCAATGCACTCTTCACCCTCTTTTGATCCTAATTCATTTGTGTTTGGAATTAGTAGGGATGAATGGCAACTCATCAGAAATGATCCTATGAAACCCTTAGTAAATAAATCTTTGTCTGGTAATTATTCACCAGGGTCGACAATAAAACCTATAGTCGCATTATCAGCTTTAGAAAATGAAATCATTAATTCTGATTTTACAGTTCACTGTAAAGGTCACAAGAATCCTTTAGAATTATATGGACAAACTTATCATTGTTGGAAAAAGGAAGGACACGGCTTTATGAATTTAAAAGAGGGAATGAAACAATCTTGCGATACGTATTTTTACGAAGTAGCAAGAAGATTAGGTGTAGATAAATTAAGTGTGACAGCTAAAAAATTTGGTTTAGGCAAAAAAGTTTTTAGAGATTTATTTGACATTGAAAAAAATGGCTTGGTACCAAACACCCAATGGAAAAAAAACGCTTTAGGAAAAAATTGGGTATTAGGAGAAACTATAATAACTGGAATAGGCCAAGGTTTTATTCAAACAACACCGATACAATTATGTTTAATGACAGCACAGATTGCAAATGGAGGTTATAAAATTTACCCAAAATTAATTGTAAATAACAATGAAAAACAAGATGATAAATTTACTCCATTATATAAAAAATCAAAAAATATAAAGATTATTCAAAACGCAATGTTTAGTTCTACTAATGAAATTAGAGGAACTTCTTACAGATCACGAATTGATGATCCAAAATATCGATTTGCAGGTAAAACTGGGACAGCGCAAGTAAAAAAAATTACTGAAAGAGATCGAGAGCTGGACTTAAAAACTTTTGAAATACCTTATGAGGAAAGAGATCACGCTTTGTATGTAGCTTTTGGTCCTTATAAAAGTCCCAGATATGCACTAAGCATAGTAATAGAGCACGGTGGTTCAGGTGGAACTGTAGCAGCTCCTTTAGCCAAAGAACTGTTCAAGATAATTATTGACAGACACGAAATAAGAAAAAATTACGATAATAAAAAATATTTGGATATTTAGATGTACCAATATACAAGATTTGATAATAAAAATAATATTTTTCAGAAAATTATCAATTTAGATTTTATACTTTTATCTTGTTTATTAGTTTTAGGATTTATTAGTCTTGCAACGATGTATTCTACTGATGGAGGTGAAATTTTATTTCATACCAAAAGTCACTTTATTAAGTTTGTCATATTTTTTTTTATGATGTTAACTATTTCATTAATCAATATAAAATTTTGGTTTTCACTTGGCTATTTATCTTATGCAATTATTCTTGGAATGTTAATTTGGACTATTAATTTTGGCATTACAGCGTCAGGGTCTAAAAGATGGATTGATTTGTATTTTTTAAATATTCAACCATCTGAGTTAATGAAAATTTTCATAATTTTATGCCTTTCAAAATATTTCCATAGGATGAAGATACAACATGTAAACTCATTCTATGCAGTCTGTTTTTCTCTAATCATAATTTTTGTCCCAATGAGTTTAGTGATTATACAGCCTGACTTAGGAACCTCTTTATTGATTGCGATAAGTGGTATCGTTGTTCTGTGGTTTGCTGGACTAAATCACAAGTATTTTTTTTATTCATGTTTGTTATCCATTATTTCACTGCCAATTATTATTTCTTTTTTAAAGCCTTACCAAAAATCAAGAGTTTTAACCTTTTTAAATCCAGATCGAGATCCCTTAGGGGCTGGCTATCAGATTATACAATCAAAAATAGCTGTAGGTTCAGGGGGTATTACAGGAAAGGGTTTTTTAAAAGGAACACAAAGTTATTTAGAATTTTTACCAGAAAAACATACAGATTTTATATTTACATTATTCTCAGAGGAGTTTGGTTTTATTGGTTCAATTATATTACTTTTAATCTATGCGATAATTATATATCGAGTAATAAGAATTGGTGCACTTTCTAGAAGTTATTTCGCAAAATTGTTCTGTTATAGTTTTGGAACATCAATTTTTATATATATAGTAATAAATATGAGTATGGTTTTGGGTTTAGTTCCTATTGTTGGTTCACCTCTACCGATAATGTCTTATGGTGGTTCATCAATGTTGGCAACAATGATAGGATTTGGAATTGTAATGAGTGCCAAAACTCATAGTCAACAATCTATCGCATAAGTATAATTTGTCGCTTAATAAGATTCAAAATTTCATTATATAATTATTTAATGAATAATACGCCTAAAATAGGAGTAGTTGGAGCCGGTATTCAAGGTATTTCAAATGCATTATTTTTACAAAAAAAAGGTTTTGAAGTAACTATTTTCGATAGAGATAATCCTGGAAGCCCAGCAGCATCATATGGAAATGCTGGTCATTTTTCACCTTACGCCTCTCTATCTTTAAATAGAGCTGATGTTTTAACAGATGTGCCAGCAATGTTGTTAAGCTCAACAGGAC
>CACLTO010000017.1 GCA_902609915.1 uncultured Pelagibacteraceae bacterium | reverse complement strand
CAAGTATTCACACTTTATCCTGATATTTTTCCTGGGCCTTTAGGTAAAGGGCTTTACAGAAAAGCAATATCTAGAAAATTGTGGAGCTTGAACATAATAAATATTAGAAATGCAGCGATAGATAAACATAAAACTGTTGATGACACTCCTTATGGGGGTGGAACAGGTATGTTACTAAAACCAGACATCTTAGCAAATTCCATTGATCAAAATACAAATAAAGGAGAAAGAATTTTGTACCTTTCGCCAAAAGGCAAAGTATTTAATCAAAAACTTGCTCAAGATTTATCATTAGAAAAATCATTTTCTTTAATTTGTGGTCATTTTGAAGGAGTTGATGAGAGAGTATTATCTACAAGGAATATTGAAGAGATAAGTATAGGAGATTATATTTTGTCAGGTGGAGAGACTGCTGCACTTGTAGTTCTTGATAGTGTATTAAGACTTCTACCGGGGGTCTTAGGAAATGAAAAATCTGCTTCTGAAGAAACTTTTGAAAATGGCCTGTTGGAGTACCCTCAATATACAAAACCACAAATTTGGGAGGAAAAATCAGTGCCAGATGTGTTATTATCAGGTGATCACGCTAAAATTAAAGACTGGCGTTTATCTCAATCTGAGGCTATAACACGCGTCCGAAGACCAGATTTGTGGCGTAAATATAAGAAGGATTAATTTGTTAAACATCAAAATGAAAACAATTGAAGAAATAAACCAAAATAACGTAAAAAAAATTCTTTCAGAGAAAAAAATCCCTGAATTTTTTCCTGGCGATGTTGTTAAGGTTGGTGTCAGAATAACAGAGGGAAAAAAAGAGAGAGTCCAATACTTCGAGGGTGTTTGTATAGCTAAAAAAAGTAGAGATATAAACTCATCTTTTACTGTTAGAAAAATATCTTTTGGTGAAGGCGTTGAAAGAACTTTTCCACTATATGGAACTGTAATAGACTCGATCAAAGTAATCCGCTCAGGAAAAGTAAGAAGAGCAAAACTTTATTATTTGAGAGATAGAACTGGTAAATCAGCTAGGATTGCAGAAAAAATTCGAAAAAAAATTGGAATTGATATTGATGTTAAGCCAGAGACTGTTACTGAGGAAAACGTGGCACCAAGTCTAAAAGAAAATCAGCCAGAAGTTGTAAAAGGTGTTACTTCAGTGGTCGAGCCTCAAAAAGAGGAAACTTCACAAACAGAGATTAAAAAAGAAGCTTCTGAAGCCAAAACTAATACTGAAAAAAAACTTGAAAATTTACAGGAAAAAAAATAATTTTTTTCTCAATGCCCAATACTCTTTACGATAAAATTTGGAATGAACATTTAGTTCATCAACAAGAAGATGGAACAGCATTAATTTTTGTTGATAGACATTTAGTTCATGAAGTTACAAGTCCACAAGCTTTTGAGGGATTAAGAAATTCTAAACGTAAAGTAAGACATCCAAAATTGACACTTGCAGTTGCAGATCACAATGTTCCAACAACTGATAGATCAAAAGGTATTTCAGATCATGAATCTAAAATTCAAGTTGAAACATTAGAGGCTAATTGTAAAGAATTTGGTATTAAACTTTTTGGAATGAGTGACAAAAGACAAGGAATTGTTCATGTCACTGGTCCTGAACAAGGTTTTACTCAACCAGGTACAGTTATTGTCTGTGGTGATAGTCATACAGCAACACATGGTGCATTTGGAGCATTAGCATTTGGTATTGGAACTTCAGAGGTAGAGCATGTTTTAGCAACCCAGACATTAGTGCAAAAAAAAGCTAAGAATTTTAGAATAAACGTCAACGGTATACTTCCATTAGGTGTTACTTCGAAAGATGTAATTCTTCAAATAATTGGAAAAATAGGTACCGCAGGTGGAACAGGATGTGTAATAGAATACTCAGGTGATCTAATCAAATCACTGAGTGTTGAGAACAGAATGACAATTTGCAATATGACAATAGAGGGAGGCGCCAGAGCAGGATTAATAGCTCCAGATGAAAAGATATTTAAATATTTAGAAGGTCGACCAATGTCTCCAAAAGGAGATGATTGGGACAAAGCTCTAGAAAATTGGAAAAATTTGAATACTGATGAGGGTGCTAAGTTTGATAAAGAAGTAAATTTAAATGCTAATGAAATTTCACCAATGATCACTTGGGGAACATCACCCCAGGACGTTATTACAATTGATGAAAAAGTACCAAATCCAAAAAATGAAAAGGATGAGGACAAAAAAAATTCTTTAGAAAGATCATTAAATTATATGGGTTTAAAACCAGATATGGCAGCTAAAGATATTAAGATTGATAAAGTTTTTATTGGAAGTTGTACTAACGGTAGAATAGAGGATTTAAGAGAGGCTGCAAAAATTCTTAAAGATAAAAAGATAGCCTCTCATGTCGAAGCTATGGTTGTTCCAGGGTCTGGATTAGTCAAAGAACAAGCCGAGCAAGAGGGATTGGATAAAATTTTTGTTAAATCAGGATTTGAATGGAGAGAACCAGGGTGCTCGATGTGTTTGGCAATGAATGCTGATAAATTAAAACCAGAAGAGAGATGTGCCTCAACATCAAATAGAAATTTTGAGGGTAGACAGGGAAGAGGTGGAAGAACCCATTTAGTAAGCCCAGGTATGGCTGCTGCAGCAGCAATATCAGGAAATCTTGACGATGTAAGGAAATATCAAAATTAATATGCAAAAATTTAATACTTTAAAGAGTATACCGGCGTATCTGCCAATAGTTAATATTGATACAGATATGATTATCCCAAAACAGTTTTTAAAGACAATTAAGAGGACTGGATTAGGTAAAAATTTATTTTTTGAGATGAGATACGATGACAAAGGTAAAGAGATAAATGACTTTGTATTAAATCAAAAACCATATAACGACTCAAAAATTTTAATCGCAGGTAAAAATTTTGGATGTGGCTCATCTAGAGAGCATGCACCTTGGGCGTTATTAGACTTTGGTATTACTAGTGTGATAAGTTCAAGTTTTGCAGATATTTTTTATAACAACTGTTTTAAAAATGGAATTTTACCAATTATTCTCAATGATGAAAGAATCAAAGAACTATCAGAGTATGCAAAAAGAAAAGAAGAAATCTTTATAGATCTTGAACAAGAAAAAATTATTTTTGGAAATAATGAGACAAAATTTAAAATAGACTCATTTAAAAAGAAGTGTCTATTGGAGGGTTTGGACGATATAGCGTTGTCTTTAAAAAAAACAGATAAGATTAAAAGTTTTGAAAAAGGTTGGATGACTAAAAAGCCATGGATATTTAATGATTAAATTAAAAAAAAGAAAAATTTTATTGCTGCCTGGAGATGGAATTGGTCCAGAAGTTACTGAAGAAGTTAAAAAGATAATTAATTGGTTTAATAATAAAAAATCCTTAGGTTTTGAGACTGATGAGGAACTAGTTGGAGGTTGTTCTTATGATAAGCATGGAACACCTATTACTGATGAAGTTTTTTATAAAGCATTAGAGAGTGCAGTTATAATGTTGGGTGCAGTTGGTGGACCAAAATGGGAAAGTGTAGAATTTTCAAAAAAACCAGAGAGAGCTTTATTAAAATTGAGAAAAGAACTAAAACTTTTTGCTAATCTAAGACCAGCAATATGCTTTAAACAATTAGTTGATGCTTCAACTTTAAAACCAGAAATAATCTCTGGTTTAAATATAATGATTGTCAGAGAGTTAACTGGTGGAGTTTATTTTGGAGAACCTAGGGGAATTAAACCAATAGAAAATGGTGAAAGAAAAGGTGTCAATACACACACCTATACTAGTAGTGAAATTATTAGAGTCGCTAAGATTGCTTTTGATCTGGCAAGAAAAAGATCAAATAAAGTTATATCATGTGAAAAATCAAATGTAATGGAGGCTGGTCAACTTTGGAGGGAAGAAGTTCAAGCATTACATGATAAAGACTATAAAGATGTAAATTTGAGTCATATGTTAGCAGACAATTGTGCGATGCAGTTAGTTAGAAACCCAAAACAATTTGATGTAATCTTAACCGACAACCTTTTTGGTGATATGTTATCTGACGAAGCATCCATGTTGACAGGATCTCTTGGACTTCTTCCGTCAGCATCTTTAGGAGCAAAAGATAAAGATGGAGAAATGAGAGCAATGTATGAACCGATACATGGATCAGCACCCGATATCGCAGGAAAAGGAATTGCAAATCCAATAGCAAGTGTATTGAGTTTTGCTATGGCACTTAGGTACTCCTTAGATTTAGATAAAGAGGCTGAACTGCTAGAAAAAGCTGTACAAGATGTATTAAATGATGGTTTAAGGACCAAAGATATTCTTTCAGAGGGAATGAAAGAAGTTTCAACTTCCCAAATGGGAGATGCGATAATTTCAAAATTGCAATAATTTACTAATTATCTTAAACTGTTTTTATGCCAAGTTATATCGCACCAGTCGAAGATATGATGTTTCTTTTTGAGAAATTAAGAGACAATAAAAATTATAATGAGTTAGAAAAATATAAAGATGTTAGTCCAGACCTCGTTAAAGATATTTTAGAAGAAGCTGCAAAAATAAATCAAAATTTAATTCTACCACTTGCTAAAGCAGGAGACGAAACCCCTGCTGTTTTAGAGAATGGAGTTGTAAGAACACCACCTGGATATAAGGAAGTATATCAAAAATATATTGAGGATGGTTGGACTTCATTATCTTGTGATCCAAAATATGGTGGACAAGGAATGCCCAAGACAGTGAGTGCATTTTTTGATGAAATGATTTCGTCTGCTAGTTTAGCATTTAAACTATATAGCGAATTAACACTTGGTGCTTATAATTGTATTAATCATCATGCAACTGATGAAATAAAAAATAAATTTCTTCCAAAAATGGTTGAGGGTAAATGGAGTGGAACTATGTGTTTGACTGAACCAGTTTGTGGAACAGATTTAGGTTTGCTTAAGACAAAAGCTATAGAACAATCAGACGGAACATATAAAATTACCGGTCAAAAAATATTTATAACTTCAGGTGACCATGATTTAACAGAAAATATTATTCATTTAGTAATAGCGAGAGCAACCGACTCACCTAAGGGAACAAAAGGAATAAGTTTATTTTTAGTTCCAAAATTTATAGTAAAAGAAGACGGAACAATCGGTGCAAGAAATGGAATATCTACAGGTTCAATAGAAACAAAAATGGGCATTAAAGGTTCAGCTACTTGTGTTTTAAATTTTGATGAGGCAACTGGTTTTATGATTGGTCCAAAAAATAAGGGATTGAGTCAAATGTTTACAATGATGAATTTAGAAAGAATAGTCGTAGGAATTCAAGGTTTAGGAATCTCAGAAATTGCTTACCAGAATTCATTAAGTTATGCCAAAGATAGAAAGCAAGGAAAAAGTAATAATAATAAATCACATAATGGAAATGCTGACTCAATTATAGAACACGCCGATATAAGAAAAACGTTATTAAATATGAAATCAATTATTGAAGGAGAAAGAGCATTATGTTTTTGGTTGTCGCAACAAACTGAAGTGAGTTTAAATCATATTGATGAAAAAATTAAACAAGATGCCTCTGATATGGTGTCATTAATGACACCAGTCGTAAAATCTTTATTTTCAGACTTAGGAATGGAAATTACCAGTGATGCCATGCAAATATTTGGTGGATATGGTTATACAAAAGATCAAGGTATTGAACAATTGTATAGAGATAATAGGATTACTCCAATTTATGAAGGAACAAATTCAGTCCAAGCAGCTGATTTAGTTTTTAGAAAATTATCAAATAAAAACGGCAATATTATTGGTAAATTTTTAGATCTAATTAAATCTGAGGCTAATTCAAATAATGATAAAGTGAAGCCATTTATTGAAAAATTTAATTACTATATAGATATTCTTTCAAAGTTTAGTGAATGGACAATTGAGAAAGCCAAAACTAATAAAGATGATGTAAGCGCAGCTGCAAATGATTACCTAAAAACTCTGGGATATTTATCATTAGCTTTTGCATGGGTTAAAGTCCTTAATATCAGTTTTAAAGATTATGAGGAAAATAAAAAATTTTATGACAATAAAATAAACACCGCTAAATTTTATTTTGACAAAGTTCTACCTAGAGCTGAACAGCATTACAGATCTGCCATTTCAGGAAGCTCAAATATTATGAACTTTAAATTTAACTAAAATGAGCTCTTACAATACTGATTTAGATAAAAATGCAGCCAATTATGTTCCTCTTACACCATTAACTTTTATTAAAAGAGCTAAAGAAATTTATCCAGACTATGAAGCTATAATCTATGAGGACCGAAAATATTCATGGTCAGAGGTTTATAAACGAACAATTAAGTTTGCAAGCGCCTTAAGTAAGATTGGCGTAAGAAAAGGAGATACAGTATCATTTTTGGCTTTTAATACACCCGAAATCTTTGAAGGTCATTATTCGGTACCAATGACAGGTGCTGTGTTGAACACAATCAATATAAGATTGGATGCTAAAACGATTGCTTATATTTTAGATCACAGTGAAGCTAAAGTTTTAGTAGTAGATCGACAGTTACATATCGAAGTGAAAAAAGCTCTTGGCATTTTAAAAAGAAAAATCATAATCATTGATATAAATGACAAACATGCAGATCAATCAAAATGTGAAAAGATAGGTGAATTAGAGTACGAAAGTTTTTTAAGCACAGGTGATGAAAACTACGATTGGAAAATGCCAGAAGATGAATGGCAAGCGATTTCTCTTAGCTATACTTCAGGTACTACTGGCAATCCTAAAGGTGTTGTTTACCATCACAGAGGCTCATATTTAATGTCAACTGGAAGTGCGGTAGCTTGGAATATGCCTAACAGACTTAATTTTTTAACTATTGTACCAATGTTTCACTGTAATGGATGGGGTTATCCTTGGACTGTTCCAATGTTAAATGGGAGAACTATTTGTTTAAGAAATATTGATGTAAAGAAAATCTTTGATTTAATTGATGAGCATAACATAACTCATTTTGGTGGAGCACCAATAGTTTTAAACATGATCACAGGTGCACCAGAATCTGATAAAAAAAAGTTAAAACATAAAGTTTATGTGCTTACAGCAGGGGCACCACCACCAAGTATAATTTTTAAAAAGATGAATGAACTTGGTTTTGAAGTAATGCATGTATATGGTTTAACGGAAACTTACGGTCATGTAACTCAATGCGCATGGAATGATTCTTGGAATAAATTTGATGAGGAAAAACAAAATGAGATTAAAGCCAGACAAGGAGTTAGGTATCCAAATACTGAAGGAATAACCGTAATGAATCCTGAAACGATGACGGAAGTACCCAAGGACGGGAAGACAATTGGAGAAATTATGATTAAAGGAAATATAGTTATGAAAGGCTATTTCAAAGACAAAGATGCAACAAGTAAAGCTATGCGCGGTGGCTGGTTCCACTCTGGTGATTTAGCTGTAATGCACCCCGATGGATACGTTAAGATTCAGGATAGATCGAAAGATATAATAATTTCTGGTGGTGAAAATATATCCTCTATAGAGATAGAGAACACCTTAGCAAAACACCCATCTGTATCTATTGCAGCTGTAGTTGCAAAGCCAGATGAAAAATGGGGAGAAGTACCATGTGCATTTATTGAAATGGTAAAAGATAAACCCATAACCGAAAAAGAACTAATAAGTTTTTGCAAGGAAACTCTTGCTGGATTTAAGGTACCAAAACAAGTTGTTTTTTGTGAACTACCAAAAACATCAACAGGAAAAATTCAGAAGTTCGAATTAAGAAAAAAATTTTAGGTTAGTAATTGATATTTCAAATAAATAATAAAAAAATTTATGCATCTGATTCAGGTCAAGGCATAGATTATCAAAAAGAAACAATAGTTTTTCTTCATGGAAGTGGTCTTTCACATATCGTATGGTCTCTTACTGAGCAATTTTTTTTAAATAAAAACTTCAATGTGCTATCTATAGATTTACCTGGACACGGAAACTCAGATGGACCTTGTCTAGAAAGTATAGAAAATATTGCTGATTGGTTAGACGAGGTATTCAATAAGTTAAAATTAAAAAATTTAATTTTAGTTGGTCACTCTCAGGGATGTCTTGAAATATTAGAATATATTTACAGATATAAAGACAAAATAGAAAAAGCAGTTTTTGTCGGAGGATCAAATAAAATGCCTGTTCATCCTGATTTAATAAAGCTAGCTCAAAATGGTGATTCTGACGCGGTTAAATTAATGATGAAGTGGGGCTATGAGGGTTCGAAAAAATTTATTGGGGGAAACCCAGTTGAAAAAATAATTCAATCACCAAGAGATATCAGTGAAATCTTAGCAATTGATTTAAATGCCTGTAATAATTACACCAACGGTAAAGATGCATCAAAGACCATTAATTGCCCAACTATGTTTATATTAGGTGAACTAGACAAGATGGTTAATTTAGAACACGCAAAGGAATTTGCAAACTCAGTCAAGGACTCGAACACTCACGTAATTCATGGATCTGGACATATGATTATGATTGAAAAAGCTTTTGAAATGAGAGAAAAGATCTTAGAATTTTTAAAAAAATGAAAAACGTTCCAGTTGTCAAATCAAGAAGATTAAGAAGTTCGCCCTATACTGATAGAATCGAGGCTCATGGAGTAAGCAGTTACACAGTGTATAACCACATGTTATTACCGGCTTCTTTTAAGTCTTTAGAATCTGATTATCAACATTTAAAAAAATTTGTTCAAGTATGGGATGTTGCAGCTGAAAGACAAGTTGAAATTTCCGGTAAAGACTCTGCTAAGTTAGTTCAATTAATGACATGTAGAGATTTGTCTAATTCAAAAGTAGGTAAATGTTATTATGCGCCTTTGGTAGATCATAAAGGTCTTTTAGTAAATGACCCAATTATAAATAAATTAGCAGAGGATAGGTGGTGGTTATCTATTGCGGACTCAGATGTCATCTTTTTTGCGAAAGGACTTGCAGCTGGAAAAAAACTTGAAGTTGAAATTAGTGAACCAAACGTAAATATTCTTGCAGTTCAAGGACCTTTATCAGACAATTTGATGGCAAAATTATTTGGGGAGAAAATTAGAGAATTAAAATTCTTTAATTTTCAATATTTAGAATTTAAAGATAGACAATATTTTGTTGCCCGATCTGGCTGGTCAAAACAAACTGGTTTTGAAATTTATGTTGAAGATAATTTAGCTGGTCAGGATTTGTATGATTATTTATTTGAACTAGGAAAAGAATTCAATGTAAGAGCTGGATGCCCAAATTTGATTGAGAGAATAGAGTCGGCACTTTTATCTTACGGTAATGACTTTGATAATAGAGATAATCCTTTTGAGGCAAATTTTGATAAGTTTATAAATTTGGACAGCAATATTGATTTCATAGGAAAAGAAAATTTAAAAAAAATTCAACAAGAGGGAATTGATAGAAAATTAATGGGCGTTAAAATTGATCACGATAAAATTGACATGTACTGTGAAAAAACATTACTAGATGACGAAAACAAAATTGTAGGTTATGTGAGATCTGCAGCATATTCTCCAACTTTCAAAAAAGTTATAGGTATTGCAATGATTAATAAACCCTACTGGGACGCTAAAACCCAATTTAAGATAGATATTGGCGAAAAAATATTTGTTGGAAAAATTTGCGATTTACCTTTCATTTAGTATAAAAGTTACATCATGAATATTGCAATTGTAGGGGCAACAGGAAATGTTGGGAGAAAGACTTTAGAAGTTCTTGAAAAAAAAGAAATTTCTATTGATAATCTTTATTTAGTTGCTTCACCTAAAAGTGCAGGAAAAAAAATTAAATTTCTAGGAAAAGAAATTGAGGTTCATAATTTAGAAAATTTTGATTTTTCAAAAGTGAGGATTGCTTTTTTTGCAGCCGGTGGAAAAATATCAGAAAAATTTGCAGAAAAAGCAGCTAAGTATTGTTTGGTAATTGATAATTCAAGCTTCTATAGAATGGACCCAGATGTTCCTTTAGTAGTGCCCCAAGTCAATCCAGACGATTTAAATAATATTAAAAAAAATATTATTGCAAATCCAAATTGTTCAACAGCACAATTAGTTATTGCCTTAAAACCATTACATGATCTTTTTATAATTAAAAGAGTTGTTGTTTCTACATATCAATCAGTTTCAGGAGCCGGTAAAGCACCAATGGATGAATTATTTAAACAAACTCAATTAGTTTTAGAGGGTAAAAATGTTAAATCTCAAAATTTTACGAAGCAAATAGCTTTTAACGCTATTCCTCATATCGATGTTTTTTCAGATGACGGTTATACAAAAGAAGAATTGAAGATGAGAAATGAAACAAAAAAAATTTTAGGTGATAGAATTAATCTTACAGCAACATGTGTAAGATTACCAATCTCAGTTTCTCATTCAGAGTCAGTGAATCTTCAATTTGAAAAATCTTTTTCTTTAGAAAAAGTAAGGAAGGAATTAAATAATTTTGAAGGCTGTAAAGTAATTGATGAAAGACTTGATGGTTGTTACATAACTCCACTAGAGGCAGAAGGAAAAGATGAAACATTCATTTCAAGAATAAGAGAAGACAAAACTATTGAAAATGGATTAAACTTATGGATTGTTTCCGATAATCTTTTAAGGGGCGCAGCTTTAAATGCAGTTGAAATAGCTGAAACATTAATTAAAAATAATTTTTATGGAAAATAAATCACCTTTATCTCCACATATCCAAGTATATAGATGGCAAATCTCATCTTTAGTTTCTATCTCTCATAGGATAACGGGCATAATAAACATAATTGCAATCACTTTAATTTGTTTATGGATTTCTTTAATATTTCTTAATGAAAGTAAATTTGAGAGTATTAATTTATTATTAAGTTCAAAAATTGGAAAATTTATTATCTTAGGAATTACATGGTCTTTTTCGTTTCAAATTCTTAGTGAAATTAGACACTTGATTATGGATCTTGGGTATGGATTTGAACTTAGGACAACCAAGATATCTGGTCTAATAGTAATTTTTGGGTCAGTAATTTGTACTATAATTTTTTTCATAATAGGAAAGAGTTTTATTTAGTATGATAACTGCAACAAAAAAATGGATTTTTTTAAAAATAAGTGGAGCTCTATTAATTCCATTAATGATATGGTTTATTTTAAATTTAATAAAGATTTATGACCAAGATAGCATAAGTTTATTAGCTTTTTTTTCAAATCCACTTTCCAAATTTTTATTTAGTATATTTATTGTAAATGCTTACTTTTTCTCAGCTTTAAGCATTAGTGAGGTTTTTGAGGATTATATTAAGAATAGTAAAATCAAAAATGTCGCAAATAAGCTTTTATATGCTTCAGCTGTAGTAATTCCTTTAATTACAATTATATTAATAATTTAAACATGAGTTCATATAAAGTAATTGATCACGAATACGACGTAGTTGTTTTAGGTGCTGGAGGTTCAGGTTTAAGAGCTGCAGTTGGCTTAAGCGAAGCAGGATTAAAAACTGCATGTATTTCAAAAGTATTCCCAACTAGAAGCCATACCTCTGCTGCTCAAGGAGGAATCTCAGCTGCTCTTGGTAACATGGGTGAGGATGATTGGAGATGGCATATGTACGACACGGTAAAAGGTGCAGATTGGTTGGGTGACCAAGATAGCATTGAGTATCTTTGTAAAGAAGCTCCAAAGGCTGTTATTGAATTAGAAAAATATGGTGTTCCTTTTAGCAGAACAGATGATGGAAAAATTTATCAAAGACCTTTTGGGGGAATGACAAAAAATTATGGTAATGGAATAGTCCAGAGAACTTGTGCAGCAGCAGACAGAACTGGACATGCTATTTTACATACACTTTATGGCCAAGCTTTAAAACATAGGACTGAGTTCTTTATTGAATATTTTGCTTTAGATCTTTTAATGAAAGATGGTGAGTGTAAAGGTTTAATTGCTTGGAACTTAAATGATGGAACGATACATAGATTTAGATCTCATACTGTAATTATAGCTACTGGTGGATATGGTAAAGTTTATTATTCAGCCACATCAGCACATACTTGTACAGGAGATGGAAATGCAATGGTTTTAAGAGCAGGCTTACCATTACAAGATATGGAGTTTGTACAATTTCATCCAACAGGAATTTATGGGCATGGAACTTTGATAACAGAGGGTGCAAGAGGTGAAGGAGGATATCTTACAAATTCTAAAGGCGAAAGATTTATGGAAAGATACGCACCTAAAGCTAAAGATTTAGCATCTCGAGATGTTGTTAGTCGATCCATGTCTATTGAAATTAATGAGGGCAGAGGTGTTGGAAAAGATCAAGATCACGTCCATTTAAATTTAAATCACCTTGATAAAGAAATTATAGAAAGCAGATTACCAGGCATAACAGATGCAGCAAGATTATTTGCTAATGTTGATGTTACCAAAGAACCAATACCAGTTGTACCAACTGTTCATTATAATATGGGAGGTATACCTACTAATTATAAAGCAGAAGTATTAACTGTAAATGGTTCTGAAAAAACAGTCCCTGGACTTATGGCAATTGGAGAGGCTGCCTGTGTTTCAGTTCATGGAGCTAACAGATTAGGTTCGAATTCTTTAATAGATCTTGTAGTTTTTGGAAGAGCTGCTGCAAATAGAGCTGCCGAATTAATTAAACCTGGCATGCCACATGAAGAAATTAGTGAGTCAGAGACGCAAAAATGTCTAGATCGTTTTGATAAAATTAGAAATTCCGAAGGAAATAGTGGCACTGCTGAATTAAGATTGTCGATGCAGAAGACTATGCAATCAAAATGTGCTGTATTCAGAACAGAAAAAACACTTAAAGAGGGTGTTGATGAAATTAAAAAAACATTTGATGGTTTAGAGTCTATATCTGTTAAAGATAAATCTTTAATATTTAATACTGATTTAGTTGAAACTTTAGAATTCGATAATTTAATTAGACAAGCAGTTGTAACAGTTGACTCTGCTTATAATAGAAAAGAAAGTAGAGGAGCTCACGCTAGAGAGGATTACCCTAAAAGAGATGATGATAACTTTATGCAACACACTCTAGCTTGGTGTGATGGAAAGAACACAAGAATTGCCTATAGAGAGGTTCATAAATCTACTTTAACTAATGAAGTACAATATTTTCCACCACAGGAAAGAGTATATTAATGGTCCAAATCAGTTTACCTGAAAAGTCTCAAATAAAAAAAGGTAAATATTTCAAAGACAAAACTGGCTCAAACAATTTAAAAAAAGTAAATGTTTATAGATGGGATCCATCATCAGGAGAAAACCCAAGAATTGATACTTACGAAGTTGATATGGATAATTGTCCTTCCAAGGTTTTAGACGTTTTAAATAAAATTAAAAATGAAATCGACCCTACGCTCGCTTATAGAAGATCATGCGCACATGGTGTGTGTGGTTCTTGTGCTATGAATATGGCTGGAAAGAACGGTTTAGCTTGCACAACTCCACATGCAGACATAGATGGAGACATTGATATCTATCCATTACCCCATTTAAAAGTTAAAAAAGATCTAATCGGAGATTTAGATGGATTGTATAAACAATACCAATCAATTGAACCTTGGCTGAAATCTAGTTCAAAATCTAAAGTTACTGAAATTTTTCAATCTAAAGAAGATAGAGCAAAGTTAGATGGTGCATATGAATGTATTATGTGTGCGTGTTGCTCTACATCATGCCCAAGTTATTGGTGGAATGGTGATAAGTATTTAGGTCCTGCAGTTCTATTACAAGCATATAGATGGATAATAGATAGTAGAGACGAGGAAAGACAGACAAGACTTAAAAAAGTAGCAGATGAACTTAAATTATATCGTTGCCATACTATTCTCAACTGCACAAGTGCGTGTCCAAAGGGATTAAATCCTGCAAAGGCAATTGCAGAAATAAAAAAAATGTTAGCAACAGCTAATATTTAAACAATAGACTAATAAGATTTTTTACTCTAAAAGATCGTATTCATGAATTTAATTGAACATTTTGTAGGTGGAAAAATAATTCCTGGATCTTCAGGAAATAAAGGTAAAGTTTTTAATCCCGCTACTGGTGAACAAGAAAAAGAGGTAAGACTAGCCTCTAAGAATGATTTAGATCAAGCTGTAGTAATTGCAAAAAAAGCTTTTGAAAATTGGTCTATTAAACCCTCACTTCAAAGAGCGAGAATCATTTTTAAATTTAAAGAATTAATTGAAAAAAATTATGATGAGCTCACTAAGCTGATTGTTGCTGAACACGGAAAAGTTTACGAGGATGCCAAAGGGTCACTAACGAGAGGTTTAGAAGTAGTAGAATTTGCTTGTGGAATTCCACACTTATTAAAAGGAGAATTTTCGGAAAATGTAGGTACAGATGTTGACAGCTGGTCTATGCGTCAACCACTAGGTGTTGTTGCTGGAGTAACTCCATTCAACTTTCCAGCTATGGTTCCTATGTGGATGTTTCCAATTGCAATTGCTTGTGGAAATACGTTTATATTAAAACCATCAGAAAAAGATCCCTCATGCGCGATAAGATTAGCAGAATTATTAACAGAGGCAGGTCTTCCAGATGGTGTATTTAATGTGGTAAATGGAGACAAAGAAGCAGTTGATGCAATATTATCTAACAAAGATATAAAAGCAGTAAGTTTTGTTGGTTCAACTCCTATAGCGAAATATATATATGAAAATTCTGCAAAAAATGAAAAAAGAGTTCAGGCATTAGGTGGTGCTAAAAATCATTTAGTAGTAATGCCAGATTGTGATTTAGATGGCGCAGTGAATGGTTTAATGGGTGCAGCTTATGGCTCAGCTGGCGAGAGATGTATGGCTCAATCAGTTGCTGTAGCTGTTGGTGACATTGGGGATGAACTAGTGTCTAGATTATCAAAAAAAGCAGAGGCATTAAAAGTTGGACCAGGAATGGACAAAAATTCTGAAATGGGCCCTTTAGTCACCAAAGAACATTTAGAAAAAGTAAAAAGTTATGTTGATTTGGGTGTAAAAGAAGGTGCGAAATTAGTTGTTGATGGAAGAAATTTAAAATTACAAGGATATGAAAATGGTTTTTACATCGGTGGTTGTTTATTTGATAATGTGACAAAAGATATGAGAATTTATAAAGAGGAAATATTTGGTCCAGTTCTATCAGTCGTTAGAGTTAAAAGTTTTGAGGAGGCTTCAAAATTAATAAATGAGCATGAATATGGAAATGGCGTGAGTATTTATACAAGAGATGGAGATGCTGGAAGAACATTTGCGAGTAAAATTCAAGTTGGAATGGTTGGTATAAACGTGCCCATACCTGTCCCAATGGCTTTTCATAGTTTTGGTGGCTGGAAAAGATCTCTGTTTGGAGATAGTGCAATGCATGGTATGGAAGGAATAAAATTTTATACGAAATTAAAAACAATAACTTCAAGATGGCCCTCAGGAATTAGATCTAATGCTGAATTTGTGATGCCAACAATGAAATAAAATAACAATGAGTAAAATATCTTTAATTGGTGCTGGTCAAATAGGTGGAACTTTAGCTCATTTAATTGGGGTAAAAGAATTAGTAAATGAAGTAGTTTTATTTGATGTTGCAAGTGGTATTGCAAAAGGAAAAGCATTAGATATTGCACAATCATCATCTGTAGATGGTTTTGATGTTAAATTTTCAGGGACGGATAATTATAATGATATTAAAGGCTCAGATGTAATTATAATAACAGCTGGAGTACCAAGAAAACCTGGTATGAGCAGAGATGATTTACTAGGTATAAACTTAAAAATAATAAAACAAGTTGCAGAGGGAATAAAAAAAAATGCACCTAACGCGTTTGTTATATGTATAACAAATCCTCTTGATGTGATGGTAATGGCTTTTCAAAAATTTTCGGGACTTTCTGTAAATAAAGTAGTTGGAATGGCGGGTATATTAGATAGCTCTAGATTTAAATTATTTTTATCTGAAGAATTCAGTGTCCCAGTTAAAGAAATAGAGGCTATGGTAATGGGTGGTCATGGAGATACAATGGTACCTCTCCCAAGATTTACTAAAGTTTCAGGAAAACCTTTGCTTGATTTAGTCAAAGAGGGAAAGATTTCTCAAAAAGGGCTTGAGGAAATAAATCAAAGAACAAGAGATGGCGGAGCTGAAATTGTAAAATATTTAGAAAAAGGTTCAGCCTTCTATGCCCCAGCAGCTTCAGGAGTCGAGATGGCTAAAGCTTATCTTCAAGATGAAAAAAAAATGCTTCCATGCGCTGCATATTTAAATGGTGAATATGGAGTCAGAGATATGTATGCCGGGGTTCCAATTATAGTTGGAAAAAATGGTGTAGAAAAAATAGAGGAAATAAAATTAGATGAGAAAGAGAAATCTGAATTTTTTCATTCAATTGATGCAGTAAAGAAACTATGGGAAGCAGCATCTAAAATAGATCCAGATTTGAATAAATAATGAACATACACGAGCATCAAGCTAAACAAATTTTAAAAAAATTTGGAGCAATTGTTCCAGAAGGCGTATTTGGTTTTACAGTTGAAGAACTCTTAGAAAAATGTAAGTCATTAAAAACAGAA
>CACLTO010000016.1 GCA_902609915.1 uncultured Pelagibacteraceae bacterium | reverse complement strand
AAACACTCTGTATTATTTGAAATTTTTTCTGATAAGGGTTCTGGAACTTTAATAAGAAAATGAAAAATTTTGGAGAAATGAAGTATCTTTTGTTAGACCTTGATGGAGTTTGTTATGGAAAACATAATAACTACTCGCTTGAAAAAGTATTTGGTCAAGTATCTAAAAGGATGACAATGTTTATATCAGAAAGATTGAAAATAGGTATGGAAGAAGCAAAAAAATTACAAACTAATTATTTTTATAAATATAACACAAGCTTAAATGGATTAATGATACATCATGATATACCACCTGAAGAATTCCTAAGATATGTTCATACAATAGATCTTTCATTCATGAAAGAGGATAAGATAATGAGAAATGAACTTGAAAATTTAAATATGGAAAAATTTATTTTTACAAATGGAAGTGCTGAGCATGCTGAAAATATTTTGACACACTTAGGTATTTATGATCTTTTTGGAAGAGATAAAATTTTTGATATCAAAGACGCAGGGTACGTTCCTAAGCCTGAGGCAAAAACTTTTGATTTGATGGTTCAGAAATTTAGGATAAATCCGAAAGAAACCATTTATATAGAAGATATAGCAAAAAACTTAAGTATTGGTTATGAACGAGGATGTACAACTGTTTGGTTAGTTAATGATGAGCATTTTGGCAAAATGGATTCTGACAAAGATTATATCTCTCACAAAATTGAAAATCTGTCTTTATTTCTTAAGGAAATAAGGTTATTAAAAAGTTAATAAATTATGTCTTTAGAAAAAATTATAAACGATGCTTGGGAAAATAAAGATCAAGTAAATCAAAATTCAGATAAATCATTAAAAAATGCGATTAATCAAGTTATAAGTGATTTAGATAGTGGTACATCTCGTGTAGCTGAAAAAGTTAATGGTAAATGGATTACTCATCAATATTTAAAGAAAGCAATTATGTTAAGTTTTCGAATTTATCCAATGGAGAATTTAAATGGACCATATAGTAGTTGGTACGACAAATCGCATTTATTAAAAGGCAAAACTGCTGGATGGTCAAGAGAAGATCATGAAAAAGCAGGTTTCCGAATGGTTCCTAATTCACCTGTAAGAAAAGGATCCTTTGTTGGTAAAAATGCCGTTTTAATGCCATGCTATGTAAATATTGGTGCATTTATTGATGAAGGTACGATGATTGATACTTTTGCAAGAGCAGGCAGTTGTTGTCAGATTGGAAAAAACTGTCACATATCAGCAGGTTCTGGAGTCGGAGGAGTCTTAGAACCTGCTCAAGCATTGCCGACTATAATTGAAGATAATGTTTTTTTAGGAGCAATGTCTGAGGTAGTTGAGGGAGTAATTGTAGGTGAAGGCTCTGTTTTAAGTATGGGGATGTATATTGGTCAATCCACAAAAATAATTGATAGAAAAACTGGTGAAATAAGTTATGGCAAAATACCACCTTACTCAGTTGTGGTTCCCGGTTCATTTCCTAATAAAGACAATCCATCCGCACCATCTTTGTATTGTGCAGTAATAATTAAACAAGTAGATGAAAAAACAAGATCTAAAACATCAATAAACGACCTCTTAAGAGATTAATAATGAAAACTTTAAATGAGTTTAAATTAGCTAGAGAGCTAATCAAATTTCCTTCTATCACTCCCGTTGATGCCGGAGTGATGAAATTTTTAGAAAAAAAATTAAAAAAATTAGGTTTTAAAACAAAAATATTAGAATTTAAGGAAAAGGGTTCTCTACCTGTTAAAAATTTATATGCAAGATTAGGAACTAAGAAACCAAATTTATGTTACGCAGGTCACTTAGATGTTGTACCCCCAGGAAATATAAATGACTGGACAATAAATCCTTTTGAACCATCTGTAAAAAAAGGTTATTTAATTGGAAGAGGTGCTAATGATATGAAAAGTTCAATTGCGGCCTTTGTTTCTGCTACAAGTATTTTTTTATCAAAAAATAAAAATTTTAATGGATCAATTAGTTTATTAATTACAGGTGATGAAGAAGGTGATGCAATAAATGGTACCAAAAAAGTTGTAGAATATTTAAAAAAAAAGAGAGAGAGAATTAATTTTTGCCTAGTTGGTGAGCCAACAAATCCAAATAAATTGGGTGAAATGATAAAAATTGGTCGGAGAGGAAGCTTAACTGGTAAATTAACTATAATTGGTCTTCAAGGCCATGTCGCATATCCTCATAAGGCAAAAAATCCTTCAACTATAATTATAAAAATTTTAAAACAATTAAAAGATATTAAATTTGATAAAGGAACAAAAGATTTTCAACCAACAAATTTGGAGGTAACAAAAATAAATATTGATAATAATGTTGATAACGTTATCCCAGCCACAGCTGAAGCAACATTTAATATAAGGTTTAATGATAAACATTCATCAAAGTCTTTAATTAAAAAGCTAAACAAGATTATTGTAAAAATTAATAATAAAAGTAAGTCAAAATTTAAAATTACTTATAGAGTTTCTGGTGAAGCTTTTTTGACTAAACCAAATAAAACAACATTTATGGTTCAGAATATCATAAAAAAGGTTACCAAAATAAAACCCAAATTATCTACTACCGGTGGGACGTCAGACTTAAGATTCATTAAAGAAATAGCTCCTGGCTTAGAGTTTGGTTTAGTAGGGAAAACTATGCATAAAGTAGATGAGGCCGTATCTCTGAAAGATTTAAGAAATTTAACAAACATTTACGAAAAAATTTTGCAAAATTACTTTAAATGAAAACTGCAATAATAAATTCTGATTCTTATGAAAAACATAACACAGGAGATGGTCATCCCGAACAACCTAAAAGAGTAATTGCTATAAAGGAAAAGTTGAAAAAAAGAAAAGATTTAATCTGGGACAAGCCAGATAATGTACCTGAAGATATATTGTCTATGACTCATTCAAAAGACTATATTGATGATTTAAAAAACTCTTTTCCTCAAAAAGGTCTAAAGTTTTTAGATGGAGATACAGTTATATCACCAGAAAGTAAAAAAGCAGTTTTTGATGCTGCAGGTTCAACAATAAGAGCAATAGATGGAATAGAAAACAATCAATTTCAAAATGCTTTTTGTTTGGCAAGGCCACCAGGACATCATGCTGAAAAGAATAAGGCTATGGGATTCTGCTGTATTTCAAATGCAGGTGTAGCAACAAATTATTTAATTAGTAAATATAAATATAAAAAAGTTGCATGTGTAGACTTTGATGTGCACTGGGGTAATGGGAATTATGATGTTATGCGCAATAACAAAAATTCATTGTATATTTCAACTCATCAATATCCTTTCTATCCTGGAGGGGGAACTGAAAAAGATAAAGGTGACTATAATAATTCACTAAATATACCCTTACCAGCAGGTACAAATTCAGAACAATATTTTAATGCGTTTGACAGGGTTTTAGATAGATTGGTTAGATATAAACCTGATTTTTTAATATTTTCAGCCGGATTTGATGCACATCAAGATGATCCTTTAGCTCAGTTTCAATTGTGCTCAAAAGATTTCTATGAAATAACTAAAAGAACTTTAGTTGCTACCAACAAGTTTACTAATGGAAAAGTTGTATCTATACTTGAGGGTGGTTATGATCTAAACGCTTTAGCTGAAAGTGCTAATGAACATGTTAACGCTTTAATAGAGTTTCATTAATTTAAATTTAATTATTATAAATCGTCTTAATGAAATTATATAAAATCAAAAAATCAAAAATTGATAATAAAGGTAGAGGTCTTTATGCAACACGTGATATCAAAGAAGGTACTAAAATAATAAACTATATTGGTAAAGTTATTACAAATAAAAAAGTTGATGAATCGGATAAATTTGACAATAAAAAACCTATTTACTTATTTACATTGAATAAAAAGTATACTCTCGATGGAGATTTTTCTTGGAATACTGCTGGTTTAATCAATCACTCATGTGACAATAATTGTGATTATGAGGGCAAAGGTCTTAAAATCTGGATTACAGCAATAAAAGATATCAAGAAAGGAGAGGAATTCACATGTGATTATGGTTTTGGTTATGATGAGGATTACAAACAATTTCCATGCAAATGCAAATCTAAAAATTGCTGTGGCTATATTGTTAGAGCAGAGTCTAGATGGAGAATTAGTAAAAGATATTCCATGGGTAATAAAAAACTAATAAATAATTCTTGATAAAAATAAACCCTCTGGAGGCGCTAGAGGAGCACATAATATTCTTTTTTTTGATTTTATTATATTATCAAATTTTTTTAAAGACCACTTTTTTTCCCCAAGATATTTTAGACATCCAACCATTGATCGAACTTGTTTTTGCAAAAATGATTGTGATCGAAATTCTATAATAATCTTGTTTTTTGACGAAATAATTTTTACTAACTTCATTAATTTAATTGGACTTTTAGCTCTACATGTTGATGCTCTAAATGTCGAAAAATCTATCGTGCCTTCGAGTTTTTTTGCACCTTCTCTCATTATATCAACATCAAGTTCTTTCATAATGTGCCAACCTCTATTTTCTTCTAAAACTGGTCCACTAAAACGATTAAAAATTGTGTATCTATATATTCTCATTTTAGCTGAAAATCTTGCATGAAATTTATAGTTTCTTTTTCTAATTTTTAAAATTGAAATCTTTTTCTCATTTAAAAAATAATTTATTGATTTTAAAAATTTGTATCTATTAGGTATTTTTTTTTTACAATCAAAATGAGCTGATTGTTCAATTGCATGTACACCAGTATCAGTTCTCCCAGATCCAAATAATATTATTTTTTCTTTTAAAAGTTTTGAAATTTTATCTTGAATAAGCCCTTGGATAGTTTTTCCTTTTTTTTGAACTTGCCATCCTCTAAAATTTGTACCAACGTATTCGATCAATATTTGATATCTAATCATTTGATATTATTAACCCTTTTTTGATTTGTGAACCAAGTATAAACTCACTTATTTTTTGAGATTTTTTTCCTTCTCTTTGGATTTCTAATATTTTGATGGACTCATTATTTACACATGCAATTTCTAAATGATTCGAAATTACTTCTCCAGATCTACCAATTCCATTACCTAATTTAGCTTTTAAAATTTTATATCTTTCACCTTTAAAACTGAAATAAGCACCTGGATTTGGTGTTAATCCATTTATTTTTCCAATGATTTCTATAGCTCTACTATTCCAATTTATTTGGCCCTCTTTTTTGTCAATTTTTTTTGCGTATGTTGCTTTAGAGTGATCCTGTTCAATAAATTCCGCTTTATCTTCAAGTATATTGTCTACATTATTTAAAATTTTCTCAGCTGCTAAAAAAGACAATTTTTCAGAGACGTCCTGTGTATTTTCATCATTATTTAATCTAATTTTATAAATATTACAAACAGGGCCAGCATCTAATTCTTCTACAATTTTCATTATACTAATCCCTGTTTCATTTTCTAAATTCATAAGTGATCTTTGAATTGGTGCTGCCCCTCGCCAATTTGGTAGCACTGATCCATGAATATTTATAAAGCCCTTTTTAGTTAAACTTAAAAAATTTTTTGGAATTATTTGTCCATAAGCTACTACAATTGCTAAATCTGCATTAAATTTTTTTAGAAATTCATACTCCCCATGATTATCTTTCAATTTATTTGGAGTCCTAAGATCAATACTTAGTGCTTCAGAAACACTTTGTACGGGGGATTTTCTGACTCTTTGCCCTCTATTAGATTTTTGTGGGGGCTGAGTATAGACAACAGATATGGGGTACCCATTTTGATGTAAAGATTTTAAAATTGGGACAGCGAAAAATGGTGTACCCATAAAAATAATCTTTTGAGCCATCTAAACTACTATTCTATCAAGATTTTTTTGAGATTTTGAAATTTTTTTTATAATTAAATCTCTTTTTAGTTTAGATATGTTGTCGATAATTAATTTTCCATCTAAATGATTGATCTCATGTTGAAGACAAGTTGATAAAAGACCATCGCATTTCAAATTTTTTACTTTTCCATTAAAATCAATAAATTCTACTTCACAAGTTTTAGGTCTCTCAATTTCTATGAAGGTATTTGGAATTGATAAGCACCCCTCTTCATAAACTGAAGTCTTATCACTTATTTTTTTTATCACTGGGTTTATAAAACTTAATGGTTGTTTTTTTTCATCTTTTCCTGATACATCAATTACTAAAATTCTTTTTAAAATACCTACTTGCACTGCTGCTAAACCGATTCCATTCGAATTATACATGGTTTCAAATAAATCATTTATCAATTTTTTTTCGTTAACACCTACATCTTCTACTGAACTAGAAATCTTTTTAAGAGTGTCATCTGGTACAGTAATTATATCTTTAATACTCATTTAATAAATAGATAAACTAATTTTTAAACTTTTAAAGGTAGAACTTTTAATAAAATCTTGTTGCGAATAGTATCTATATCTAATTGGTTCAGAGCACTAATAATAAAAAATAATGTATCTTCATCTAATGCTTCAAGATTGTCTTGACCGATAACTTCGATTAATCTTAAAATTGTTGATGCCATCTCGTTGTTATTTATCATTACCTGAATATCTGTGGGCATTTCAGAGTCTAATATTTCGTATAGATTACTATATTTTTTATCAATCTTTACTCCATCTGATTTTAATGACTCAATTAAAATTATGTCTTTTTTTGAAAGAACATATTTTTTATTTTTTTTAATTTTTTTTAAATAATTATTTAAATCTTTCTGTATCTTTGAAATATTATACTCTCCATCAAAATATTTTAGAAGCTTAGATTGATGAATTAAATCTTCATTATATTTTATTTTTTTTGGTATCTTTTTGTCATCAATATATTTAAAATAAAAACTAGTGTGCTTTGAAGATATTTGATCTATATCGTATGCCTCTAATAATTCTTTGAGTTTGCCTTGAAATGCATTATCTAGATTATCCTGAATAAATAAATTTTTTAGTGTCTTTATTAATTCTAATTTTTTGTTAATTTCAGATTCTAATAAAATTCTTTGATATAATAAAGCTCTACTCTCAATGTTCGAAAGAGATTTAAAAGCATCGTTAACATTTAACAATTGATTTATATTGAACTGAAATCTTTTGTAAATTTCAAATAAATCATCTTCAGCATAATTTTTATTGTGAGTAGCATATTCAATTAACTCTATTTTATCTAACTCAGTTAAATCAATTTCATTTTTTTTATATAATAAGTTTGAGGAAGCTAAATATTTCCAAATCAACGGATTAGTATTTTCATTAGGCACAAATGAAAACTCTGGATTAGTTTTGTGAGCTAGATGAAATTCCAAAATACTTTTTTCAGAGATTGATGTATTAACAACATCTGAATACCCAAATAAATAATCCAACTTATTTTCGAAATACTTGTGTTTAAATCCTAATTCTTTTTTTAAGTCTAAAATTAATTTTGCTTGTTCTTTTTTGTCGGTGAAAACTAAACAATAAATATTAAATTTTGATAAATACTCATTCTCTATAGGTTGTGAATTTTTAGAAAATATTTCACAAGCTTTGTTAATCTCAGACTCTGATAAGAGTTTATCAACAAGAAATTTAGTTAATTTAGGGTGAAGATTAATAATATTGTTTTTTATTAAGTATTCTTCAATTAATTCTAAATTATCATGTTTTATAAGCCAGTCAGATTTTATTTTTAAAAAATTTTTCTCACTTATATTTTTTTTGGGATAATAAGCATTGGTTAAAAGTAAAATGTTCATAAGTTCAGCAGCATCCCTTGACAAATTTTTTTTAGCTAAATTAGAAAATAGATATTTAAGTTGGTCTCCGTTGGAATTAGACCACATGTCCATTCTTAGTCCAAAATCTTCTGGATCATATAAGCCTAGGATTTTAATTTCTTTCGAATTAAGAGTTTCGTCTACTTTTATTAAGAAATTTTCAGTATCGGCTTGCATATTAAATACGTCAATACTATTTGTCTCTGAATTCATTTCTACATCAGATGTTGATTGTTTATTTTCTAAACTTTCTTGAGTTTCATTTTTATCGATATTCCATATATCTAATGGTTGATTTTCTGAAAATGAGTTTACTATCATTAATAAAAAAATAGTTATAATTGAAAAATATTTTTTATTTAACAATTTTAAAATTTTCATTTGGGATGGTTTTTTCAATCGTTTTTTTGGGAGCGGGGAAATCTATTTTATTTAAAAGAAAAATAATTCCTATGAGAATTAAAATAACCAACGTTAGTTTAATCAATAACCCTAATATACTTTTGCTAAAACTTGTTTTTCTTGTAAATTGCATATAAATTTAAATAATTTCAAATTAAGACATATTTGTGTTTTTTCAATATAGAAACTTATGAAATCAAAAGAAAATATAGTTTTTTTAGGAATGATGGGCTCCGGAAAGACTTCGATAGGCACAATAGTATCCAGACGATTAAATCTAAATTTTTTTGATATTGATCAGACAATTGAAAATGACCAAGAAATGAAGGTGGCTAAAATTTTTGAAATTAAGGGTGAAAACTTTTTTAGAGAGATTGAAAAAAAAATTACTTTGGATATCTTAAGAAACAAAAAAGGAGTAATTGCACTTGGTGGTGGTGCATTTATGAATAAAATAATCAAAAAAGAAGTTTTAGAAAATCATTTGTCATTTTGGTTAAGTTGGGACGACAATACTTTAATCAATCGTATTAAAAATAGTAAAAAAAGGCCATTAGCCATTAATTCTAGCAAAAATAAATTAATAGAAATTATTAAAAAACGTTCCATAATTTACGCAAAGGCATTGTATAAAATTAACTGTGAAAATCTTACAAAACAAGAAATTGCAAAAAAAATAATTAAAATTTATGAGACAAATTAAACTAATTGTTAAAACTAACTCAGGTAAATATCCTGTTTTTATAGGCAGGAATTTAGTTGAAAATTTATCTAGTCTTTTTAGAGAAAATTCAATTAATTGTAAAAAATATTTGTTAATCATAGATAAAAAAATACCGAAAAAAATTATTGCTAAAGTTACAAAATCTTTAAAAAAACTCAAAGTTTATAAACATACATTCGATGCTAGTGAAAAAAATAAGAGTCAAAAAAGTATTGATAAGATTTTGAATATTCTATTGAAAAATAATTTTACAAGAAATGATTGTTTGGTTTCGATTGGTGGTGGAATAACAGGAGATGTATCAAGCTTTGCTTCAAGTATTTTTAAAAGAGGTTTAAAATTTGTAAATGTTCCCTCAACATTATTATCTCAAGTGGACTCATCTATTGGAGGAAAAACAGGTATTAATACAAAAGAGGGAAAAAATCTTGTTGGTAGTTTTTATCAGCCAAAACTAGTTATCAGTGACGTTCAATTTTTAGAAAGTCTTCCGTCTAGAGAAATAGTTTGCGGTTATGCAGAAATACTAAAACACTCACTTATATTTGATAAGAATTTTTATTCTTATCTTAATAAGAATATTAACAAAATATTAAAATTAGAATCTCCACAAATAGAAAAATCTATTTATGAGAGCTGTAAGATAAAAAAATTAGTAGTTGAAAAAGATGAAAAAGAAATAAATATAAGAAAAATTCTAAATTTTGGACATACATTTGCTCACGCTTATGAGGCAAGTTTAAAATTTTCAAAAAAGTTAAATCATGGTGAAGCTGTTATTTTAGGAATGAGATCTGCACTTAGTTTTAGCTTGGAAAAAAAAATTATTAATAAAAAAGAATTTAATTTTGTATCAAATCATTTTGATAATTCCAAATTCCCATTCTCTATTAAAGATTATTTCTCTTTAAAAGATATTAATAGGATAATTTCTTTTATGTTAAGAGATAAAAAAAATGTTTCTAATAAAATAAAATTAATGTTAATAAAAAAGATTGGTGGCCCTATAATTGAAAAAGAATTTTCTTACAAAATTATTGAAAAATTTCTAAAAAAAAACTTAATTAATTAAAATTTGTAAAGAATGAATATGAGTTTTAAGTTCCTCATTCAAAATTTTATAAACTTTCTTATTGCTTTCAATTTTAGTGAGTATTGAAAGCTCTTTTGAATAAATATTTATTTTTAGATGAAATTTATTAACTTCATGTCCAGTATGATTTTTATGTAAAAATGTTTTGTCTTCAATTAAAAGATTTTCAACATTTATATTTTCCTCTAATTTTTTTTTTACGATTGCAATTAATTCGTTTATATTCATATATAATATTTATATCATGAAAAATATTTGTGACTGGAAAAATTGCTCAAAAATTGGTGAATATAAAGCACCAGTTGAAAAAGATAATAGTAAAAAATATCGATTACTTTGTTTAGATCATGTTAAAGAATTTAATAAAAATTGGAATTACTTTTCAGGGATGAATGATGACCAAGTAATTGATTTTTTAAAATCAGATATGGTTTGGCATAAACCAACACAAAGTTTTAGTTCTTCAGATAATTTCTTTAAAATTTTATGGAATAATACATTGAAAGATGAATTCGATAAAGAAAAATTAAAAAGCGATTTTAATCACATGGGACAATTTAGATATAATCATAAAGATATTAAAGCATTTGAAATTTTAGGTATTTCGGTAGGATCAGGGTGGGGTAAAATTTATGCCAAGTTTAAAATACTTGTTAAAAAATTTCACCCTGATATGAATTGCGGGAATAAAAAATTTGAAGAAAAACTTAAATCAATTACTTTGGCATACACCCAACTTAAAAATACATATAGAGAAAAAAATTGATACCAAACATTAATAATCAACCTGACATTAAACTTTCTATTAAACAAACTTTTGGAATTGAGTCTAATATGGAAGTTGATGCGTTTTCAAAAAAAAGTGAACATGTACCTGATATAGACAAAAATTACAAATTTGATAGAGATACAACTCTAGCTATTATCTCTGGTTTTGCTTTTAATAAAAGAGTTTTAGTTCAAGGATATCATGGTACAGGTAAGTCAACTCACATAGAGCAAATTGCTGCTAGATTAAACTGGCCTTGTATAAGAGTGAATCTAGATAGTCATGTCAGTCGAATAGATTTGATTGGTAAAGATGCAATAGTCTTAAAAGATGGAAAACAAGTTACTCAATTTAATGAAGGTATATTGCCATGGTCCATTCAAAATCCAGTTGCTTTAGTATTTGACGAATATGATGCTGGTAGACCTGATGTTATGTTCGTTATACAGAGAGTGCTTGAGTCGGAGGGTAGCTTTACACTTCTTGATAAAAACAAGGTTATCAAACAAAATAAATTTTTTAGATTATTTGCAACATCTAATACAATTGGTTTAGGTGATACAACGGGTCTTTATCATGGGACTCAACAGATAAATCAAGGTCAAATGGATCGGTGGAATATTGTTACAACATTAAATTATCTAAGCCTTGACAGAGAAATGGAAATTATTTTAGCAAAAAATAAGGAACTTAATAATGGAAAGGGTAAAGAAATAGTTTCTAATATGATTAAAGTTGCTTCATTAACGAGGAAAGGATTTATAGCAGGCGACATATCAACTGTGATGAGTCCTAGAACAGTAATTCACTGGGCTGAAAATACTGAAATTTTTAAAGATACTGGTTATGCTTTTAGAGTAACATTTCTGAACAAATGTGATGACATTGAAAAAAATATAATTGCTGAATATTATCAAAGATGCTTTGGTGAAGAATTGCCTGAGTCTTTAGCAAATATTCAAATTTAATGAATAACAAATCAGAAAACTTAAAAGAAAAATTTAAACAAGCCTTATCATCCACTGCCAGGGTTATTTCAGAAGATTTTGATAATTTTCCAAAAAGGAACAAGGACAAAAACTCTGAAAATTTTAATTTTTTTGATTTAGACAATTTAAACACAAGAGACGATTTTATAAAAGCAAGAGCCGAGTCAGACTCAAATGCCTTAAAAAAAAAATTTTCAGATGATCTTATATTTAAAAAGAACTCACCTACTAACTCTTCATGTAAATCTCTTTATACAATAACAGAGAAAATTCGATATGAAACTTTGGGCTCAAAAATGCTAAAGGGAATTGAAAAAAATTTAACAGAAAATTACAATAAAATAGTAAGTCTAAAAAAAAAAGATCAAATTAAATCTAAAGAAGATGTGCCAGTAATTGAAGCCTTTGAATTATATATGTTAAAAAATTTTCATAATATTAAACTTAATTCTATAACTGAAAAAATACTTAATTTTTGGGAAAAAGATTTCAACAAATCAATTTTTAATCATATTGAATTTTTAAAAGAAAATTTGGAAGATCAGAATGCTTATAGCTCTCGATTTTCAAAGATTTTACAAGAAATGGATATTTTTGAAACTGATGATAACGAGAATCAGAATGAGGACAATCAAGAGGATAATCAGGAAAACCCATCTAATGAAAATGATGATAGTGATACTGAAAATAACAAAGATCGCAATCAACAAGAAGAAACAGATGTGAGTTTAGACTCAGATTATAATGTAGATGAGTATAAATTAGATGAACAACTCACAGATTCTGACTCAGAAAAACAAAATTCTGAACAATTATTACAAAAAAAAAATTTAAAAGATTTAAATATTGAGTATAAAATTTTTTCTACAGAATTTGACGAAATTATCAAAGCAGAGAATCTGGAAAATGCAGATGAGGCAAATAAACTTAGAAAGGCATTGGATCAACAGTTAATAGGTTTCCAAGATATCATTACAAAGCTAGCAAACAAACTTCAAAGACAATTGCTTGCTAAACAAAACAGAGCATGGGCGTTTGATTTAGAGGAAGGATTGCTAGACAGTTCAAAGTTACCAAGAATAATAATGGATCCATATAATTCACTTTCTTTTAAAAAGGAAAAGGATTTAGATTTTAAAGATACTGTTGTTACATTATTAATTGATAATTCAGGTTCAATGAGAGGTAGACCAATTACAATTGCAGCTATTTGTGCAGACATACTTTCAAGGACGCTTGAGCGGTGCTCAGTTAAAGTTGAAATATTAGGGTTTACAACTAAAAATTGGAAAGGTGGTCAGAGCAGGGAACTTTGGAATAGGAAAAGTAAACCAGGAACACCTGGTAGATTAAATGACTTGAGACATATCATCTACAAAGGGGCTGATACACATTGGAGACAAGCAAAAAATAATCTTGGATTAATGTTAAAAGAGGGTTTACTTAAAGAAAATATAGATGGTGAAGCTATATCTTGGGCCTTTAACAGAATTAAAAGGAGAAAAGAAGAGAGAAAAATCCTCATGGTTATATCTGATGGTGCTCCTGTTGATGACTCAACTCTATCGGTAAATTCAGGAGATTTCTTAGAAAAGCATTTAAAAAAAATGGTCAAGTTTATTGAGGATAAATCTGAAATTGAAATTTTAGCTATTGGGATAGGTCATGATGTATCTAGGTATTATGATAGAGCAATAAAGATCTCAGATGTTAATGAGTTAGGTGATGTAATGATTTCACAACTGAGTACATTATTTGAAAAAAAAATAAAATTAAATTAAATTTTTAATAAGTCTGCATTTCTCCACTTAATATTCACCTCAACACCTGATCTTGTCTTTGAGTTTTGACAATTCAAAATTGCAAAATTTTTTTCAAGTAAAGTTTTACCAATAAATATACCTAAACCAAGACCGGTTTGATCTTTTTTTTTATCTGTCAATGATCTCAGGTAAGGTTCACCAATTTTTGATAAAATTTCGCTAGGATAACCTTCTCCATCATCTTCAATTAATATTTCACTATAATCGTTGTTACTTTTTAAGGATATAAATATTTTGTTTTTTGCAAATTTATTTGAATTTCCAATAAAATTCCTTAAACCATAAATGATTTCTATAGACTTAGAAATTTTTTTTGGGTTTGAGTCTTGATCAAAATTTAAGATAAAATTTTTACTACTTGTCTCTTTGAATGAATTTACTATTTGATTAATGTATTCTTTTAAACTTAAATCTTCGTCAATAAAATCATCTTTTTCTACTGGATTTATTGATAATTTTTTTAATATTTGATTACATCTTTCAACCTGACTTGATAATAATTCTATATCCTGAGTTAAATCTTTTTGATCTTTTAATTGTTCCTTAAGTTCTTGAGTAATAATTTTAATTGTGGATAAAGGGGTTCCTAAAGAATGAGCTGCAGCAGCTGCTTGTCCACCTAAAGACAACATCTCATGTTCTTGAGCCATTACCTCTTCCATTTTACTTAGAGCCTCTTTTCTTTTTCTAGACTCTGTACCAAATACAATGGCAAAATAATTCAAAAATATTAAAGCAATTATCAAGGCAACTGGAATTGAATAATAATAATATGGATCCACATAAAAATTTTCATTTAAAGGCTCGGGTAAATCCTCTGAATAAAATGTTAAAAAAATAATTATAAATATAGTTGTAATTACAAGTAATAAATTTGTTCTAAAACCTAAATTTGATGAAGCAAATACACTTGGTATTATCAAAAAAACCACAAACGGATTTGTAATCCCTCCTGTCAAATAAATCAAAGATCCTAACTGAAAAATATCAATTATTAAAAAAATTAACGAGAATCTGTCTGAAAGTTGTGTTTTGTTATACAAAAAAATTAAAAAAAAATTACTCAGTATTCCAATAAGTATTATAAAGTTTGCTAATATAAAATTAAACTCAAAATTGAAATAAAAATAAACAATATTAACTGAAATTAGCTGTCCAACAATACCAATCCATCTTAAAGAAATATAGGTTGATTTTTTTAGTGTATGAAATTTTGAAGTTTCAAAAAACTTCATCATTTAAATATCTAAATTTTGAACATTAATTGCGTTTGAAATAATAAAATCTTTCCGTAAAGACACATCATTGCCCATTAATGTATGAATTAAATCCTGATCTTTTTGTGAATTTTTTGAATATTGCACCTTTAGTAAGTTTCTTGTATCTGGATTTAAAGTTGTATTCCAAAGTTCTTCGGGATTCATTTCCCCTAGACCTTTAAATCTTTGAATACTCATTTTTGATTTTTCAGCTTCTAATATTTTTGTAAACTCTTTTGAATTTTTTTTAATTTTTTTTAATTCTTTGTTGTTATCAATAATATAATTTTCTAGCTCGTCTTCATCCTTTATATAAATTCCTTTTGATCCTTTGTTAATTTTAAATAGTGGTGGTTGGGCTAAATAAATGTGACCATTTTCGATAAGTTTATTAAAAGGTTTATTATTAAAAAAAGTCAATAGCAAAGCTCTTATATGTGATCCGTCAACATCAGCATCAGTCATTATGATTATTTTTCCATATCTTAAATCTTTTAAATCGATTTCATTAACCTTTGGGTCTAATCCTAAAGCATTTATCAAAGTAACTATTTCATTAGAAGATATCATTTTAGATAATGCTTTAGTTCTTTGATCAGAACCATTATGACTACCATTTTTTTTTATATCAAAATCTTCAACGTAGGTATTGAGGATTTTTCCTCGTAAAGGTAAAACAGCTTGGTTGGATCTATTTCTGCCTTGTTTTGCTGATCCTCCTGCTGAGTCTCCCTCAACAATAAATAATTCTGTTCCATCTTGCTTTCCTATTTGACAATCAGCTAATTTGCCTGGAAGACCACTTAATTCAATTGCACCTTTTCTTCTTACATTTTCTCTGGCCTTTCTTGCAACATCTCTTGCCATTGCAGCTTGAATAACTTTAGCTAAAATTATTTTTGCTACAGACGGATTTTGGTCAAACCAAATAGATAGTTTTTCATTTATTAAAGTTTCAACTATCATTCTTACCTCTGAAGAGACTAGTTTATCTTTGGTTTGAGATGAAAATTTAGGATCTGGTATTTTTGTTGATAGAACACATGTTAATCCCTCTTTAATATCATCACCAGAAATAGCTAACTTATTTTTTTTTAATAAATTATGTTCGTTTGCATATTTATTAATTACTCTTGTTAAAGCACTTCTAAAACCTAATATATGTGTGCCTCCATCTTTTTGGTAAATATTGTTGGTGTAGGGATAAATGTCCTCAGAATATGATCCATTCCATTTTAAAGAACACTCAATTTCAATATTCTCTTTTTTTCCCTCAATATAGATTGGTTTTTTGAATAAATCATTACCATTTTTATTTTTTAATTTTTCTCTTTTTTCATCTAAAAATTCTACAAACTCTAATACACCACCTTCATACCTAAACTCATTAATTTTTTCTTTTGCTTGATTCCCGTCAATAAATTTAATTTTAATACCTTTATTTAAGAATGCTAATTCTCTCATTCTTTTAATAAGAATGCTTCCACTAAATTTAATAGAAGAAAAAATTTGTTTTGATGGTAAGAATGTAATTTGAGTACCTGTAATATTTGATTTTCCGACTACTTTTAAAGGAGCTTTAGCCTCTCCATTTTTAAATTCTATAAAATATTTTTTTCCATCTCTATTAATTTCTAATTTTAAGATTTCTGATAATGCATTTACAACTGAAACACCAACTCCATGTAAACCACCTGAAACTTTGTACGAATCATGATCAAATTTTCCACCCGCATGAAGCTGGGTCATTATGACCTCTGCAGCAGATTTCTTTTCTCCCTTATGCATATCAACTGGTATACCTCGGCCATCATCATTTACTGTTATCGTACCATCTTTATTAATTCTAACATTTATATTTTTACAAAAACCTGCGAGAGCCTCGTCAATAGAGTTATCCACAACTTCATAAACCATATGATGAAGTCCTGTGCCATCATCAGTATCACCAATGTACATACCTGGTCTCTTTCTTACCGCTTCAAGACCTTTTAATACCTTGATGGAGTCTGCTTGATAATTGTTTTTATTTGTCATTTTTTTTAAATTTTGGAAAATAAAAGTATATCATTTTTTTTTAATAATTGTTTATTTATAATTATTTTAATTTGCAAAAAACAGAAAAATGGCGGAGAGAATGGGATTCGAACCCATGAAAGAGTTGCCCCTTTACACGCTTTCCAAGCGTGCGCCTTCAACCACTCGGCCACCTCTCCAGATCACAAAATAAATTTTTTATAAAATTGATAATTATCGTGAAGGTATTTTGGAAAAGTTTGATCCAAAACAATTTTCTTATACTGATGACCTCTATTAAATAAATCAATTTTTTTATCAATTTTTGATTTTATTATATCAATATCAGAATATTCCTTACTACTAAATTCTGTATGGGCAAATGTTTTTAGTTTAAGTGATATTTCGATAGGCTCCATTATATTATTAAAGTGCCAACCAGCATTTTCGTAAATCTGAATACTTTTTTCTTTATCGAATCGTAAAAAATTGTAATCAAGGTTTTTTGATTTAATTTTTTGACGCATATAATCTATCGACTTTAAATTTTTTTTTTTACAAACTCTTGTGCCCTCCCAGGGTGTTTCGTACGGATTGTAAAGATTAAATTTATAGTTATAACATTTTTGATAAAAAATCCCATATTTTTTAACTAGGTTAAAGTTTTTAAAGATTTTAGGATTTGGAATTTCATCAGGATCTGAAAAAAAGATATAATCTTCAGGTTGAGCAAAAAGTAAATTTTCTAAAATAAATTCTCTCTGAATGGCCTGATTTTTCCATACATCAACATTGTTGGGAAATGGTTTATCCAGAGTTATATATTTAATCTTTTTAGAGTCATAATCTCTGGCATTGAAATTTAATTTTTTAAAGTTGTTTT
>CACLTO010000015.1 GCA_902609915.1 uncultured Pelagibacteraceae bacterium | reverse complement strand
GTTGGGACTGGAAAAAAACAGATAAATTTTAGTGAGGTTGATATTGAAAAGGCAAAAGATTATGCAGCAGAAGATGCTGATATTACTTTTAGACTATATAAGAAATTTTACAAAAGTTTGAAAGAGGAAAAAATGACTAATATTTACGAAAACTTTGAAAAACCAATGTTAAAAATTTTGGCTGATATGGAAATAAAAGGAGTAAAAGTTGACAATAAATTCCTCAAAATATTATCTACCAAGTTTAAAAAAAAAATTGATAAGATTCAAAAGGATGTGTTTAAATTATCGAAAAAAGAATTTAATATTGCATCTCCCAAACAATTAGGTGAGATTTTATATAATGAGCTAAAAATTGCAGACCTAAAGAAAACAAAAAAAGGTAGTTTCGCAACTAGTGCAGCAGTGCTAGAGGATCTTGCTTTCAAAGGTCATAAATTCCCACAATTGGTATTAGACTGGAGACAAGTTTCTAAATTAAAAAATACTTATTCTGACTCTTTGCCAGAACACATCAATTCTAGAACTAAAAGAGTACATACCTCTTTTTTATTAGCAGCAACAACTACAGGAAGATTAGCATCGAGCGATCCAAATTTACAAAATATTCCGGTCAAATCAGAGGATGGTAGAGATATCAGAAAAGCTTTTATAGCGGAGAAAGATAATGTTTTAATTTCTGCGGATTACAATCAAATTGAAATGCGAATCTTAGCAGACTTAGCTGACGTTAAAGAATTGAAAAAAGCTTTTAAGAATAACGAAGATGTTCACTCACTTACTGCAAGCCAAATTTTTAACGTTAATATTGATAAAGTTAATCAAGACCAAAGAAGAAAAGCAAAAGCAATAAATTTTGGAATAATATACGGAATCTCACAATATGGTTTGGCAAAGCAAATTAATGTTTCAAATTTTGAGGCTGAAGAATTTTTAAACTCTTATTTTTTGAAGTTTCCTGAGATAAAGACTTACATGAATAATACAATAAAATTTTGTAGAAAAAGTGGTTACGTTAATAATATTTTTGGAAGAAGATCTCATTTTATTAACATTAACGATAAAAATTTTAATGTAAGGAATTTTCAAGAACGCGCAGCTATTAATGCACCAATACAAGGATCTGCTGCTGAAATTATGAGATTAGCTATGATAAGGCTGGATAAAACGCTAAAAGATCAAAAAAACACTAAAACCAAAATGTTACTTCAAATCCACGATGAATTAATTTTTGAATCTCCAAAAGAAGAGGTTAAAAGAATTAGTAAAATTATTGTTGATGAAATGTCTAGTGTTACTAAAAGTGAACAACATTCTTTTTCAATACCTCTGACTGTAGACTTAAACAGTGGTGAAAATTGGGGTGTACTTCATTAATTTAATTGCCCAAATTAGAACAATTTAGTATTTTTATAATTACTTATGCAGAAACAAACAATCGCTCTCGTAGATGATGATAGAAATATTTTAACAAGCTTAAGTATCGCTTTAGAAAAAGAGGGTTTTAAAGTTCAAACATATATAGATGGTGAGAGCGCTTTAATTGGTCTTACAAGAACACCTCCTGACTTGGCGATAGTAGATATTAAGATGCCAAAAATGGATGGAGAAGAATTACTTAAAAAACTTAGAAAAAAAACTTCATTGCCAGTAATTTTTTTAACCTCAAAGGATGATGAAATTGATGAGTTACTTGGATTAAAATTAGGAGCTGATGATTTTGTTAAAAAATCTGGAGGTTTCTCAATTAAGGTTTTAATTGAGAGAATAAGAGTCCAACTTAGAAAAAAAGACTCAAAAGAAGTTTTAGAGGAAAATAAAAGTATTATATCTCATGGAAAATTGAAATTAGATCCCTCCCAATTAGAATGTGAATGGAATGGAAAACAATTACCTGACAAACTCACAACCACAGAGTTCTTGTTAGTCAAAGAACTTGCAAAAAGACCAGGAATTATTAAAGAGAGAGCTCAACTAATGGATATTGCTTATAGAGAAGATACAGACATTGAAGATAGAACAATAGACAGTCATGTTAAAAGAATAAGAAAAAAATTTAAAAAAGTTGATCCTGAATTTTCAGCAATAGAAACTAGGTATGGAAGTGGATATAGATGGAATGTTAGTTGATGCTCAGCAATTTTCTTAAAAACTTATCAATTTTAAAAAAATTTTTATTCATAAATTTTATATTTTTTACGATTATTGGTTCATTTACTTTCATCTATCTTAAAAATGTTCAACCAAATTTGATAAAAAAAAAATCATCCAATCATATTGAAGTGATAAACAATACAATTGATAATTTAACAAGACTTAACGTAAAATTTGTTGAAAAAGATATTAGGAAGTTTTTATTTTCTACAAGATTTCTTTTTCAGAATTTAGATAGAGTTATTTTTTTTGATGATAAATTAGACTTGATTGGAGACACAGATACACTAGATCTTGATCCAAGATCATTTTCACAAAGATTAGATACTATTGAATTAGAAGTATTAGACTCATCAAAGACAAAAAAAATTACCGAAGAAAAAAATATAGATATTGGAAATGATAACATTGTTTCTTTAAATGATATCTTATTAAATTATGCTTCATCAAAAAATTTTGGAATTCACTACACATTTACCGAAGAAGAATTTAAAAAATTTAAATTAACCACAATAAAGAATGTAATGAAAGATGGGAAAAATTTGGGATATTTGGCAATTACTGAAAATGCAAATGATATCAAAGCTGCTATAGATGAAAGAAAGTCATTTGTAATCAGAACTGCAATTGCTGTAGGCATTGTAATCTTAATATTCTCTTTTGTACTAAATAGATACTTTTTAAAACCTATTAAAAATTTGGTCAGCTATACAAAAACAATTAAAAATAAGGAGCTTAAAAAAACCAATATTGATTCATTAAAATTAAGAAATGATGAGCTTGGGTTACTATCAAGTTCATTAGATGATATGACTTTAGAATTACAGAAAAGAATCTCTCATGCAGAAAACTTTTCTACTGATCTAGTGCACGAAATACGAAATCCTCTAGCATCTTTAAAAAGTGCTTCAGAAATTTTACATGATACCAATGATAAAGAGCAAAGACTCAAATTAATTAATATATTGAGTCACGATGTTCAAAGAATTGAAAGATTAATTACTGATTATTCTCAAATGTTAAAAGATGAGGTAGCTCTTAGTAGAGAAAAAAAAAAGAAAATAGATATCGAGCCAATAATTAAATCTGTAGTAGATGACTTTAATAATGTTTATAAATTAAAAAGAAGAATAAAAATTTCTTATAGAAATGACGGTAAAAATAAGTATTTTGTTTATGGAATAGAAAATAGAATTGAACAAATAATTGCAAATCTTTTAGATAATGCAATTTCTTTTAGTGAGGATAATAAAGATGTTATTGTGCAAGTTTCCAAGTCAGATGATAGCAAGGTATTAATCAAAGTATTGGATGAAGGACAAGGATTTAAAGAAAAAGATACAAATAAAATATTCAATAGATTTTATAGTAATAGACCAGATAAATTTGGACAACATTCTGGACTTGGGTTAAATATTGTAAAAAATTTAGTTGATTTGCATAATGCATCAATTAAAGCATCTAATAGAGGAGATAAAAAAGGTGCAAGTATGGAAATTGTATTTCCAAAAGTTTAAATAGTTCTATTGATTAATTAATTTTTAATTGTTAGAAGTTTCTCGATGGAAGATTATAAAGTAAAAAATTTATCCGAAGCAGAATTTGGACGTAAAGAAATTTCTATTGCCGAAAGTGAGATGCCCGGACTAATGGCTTTGAGAGAAGAGTATTCTGGAAAATCTCCTTTAAAAGGAGCAAAAATAATAGGCTGTTTGCATATGACAATTCAAACAGCAGTTTTAATTGAAACTTTGGTAGATTTAGGTGCAGAGGTAAGATGGTCATCTTGTAATATTTTTTCTACTCAAGATCATGCAGCTGCAGCAATTGCAAAAGCTGGTATTCCCGTTTATGCGTGGAAGGGAGAAACTGAGGAAGAATACATTTGGTGCATTAAACAAACCATCGAGGGAAAAAAAAATTGGAAACCAAATATGCTTTTAGATGATGGTGGAGACTTAACAGCAATAATGCATAATGAATATAAAGAATTATTAAAAGACGTGAAAGGAGTTTCAGAAGAAACTACTACAGGGATAAAGGCTCTTAATAAAATGGAAAAAGAAAATTCATTATTAGTTCCTGCAATAAATGTGAATGACTCAGTTACCAAATCGAAATTTGATAATTTATATGGATGCAGAGAGAGCCTAGTTGATGGAATTAGAAGAGCAACAGATTTAATGATGTCAGGAAAGATTGCAATTGTTGCTGGGTTTGGCGATGTTGGAAAAGGAAGTGCTGCATCCTTAAGACAAAGTGGAGCTCGTGTTTTAGTTACCGAAGCTGATCCAATCTGTGCTTTGCAAGCAGCTATGGAGGGTTATGAGGTTGTTCTAATGGATGAGGCAATTAGTAAAGCGGATATAGTTGTAACTGCAACTGGCAATAAAGATATTGTTACAGCTGATCATATGAGAGATATGAAGGATAGAGCAATTTTATGCAATATTGGACACTTCGATAATGAAATTCAAGTAGAAGCATTAAAAAACTATAAATGGACAGAGGTAAAACCGCAAGTTCACGAAATTGAATTACCAAGTAAAAAAAGAATAATATTATTAGCAGAGGGTAGATTAGTAAATTTGGGTTGTGCTACAGGACATCCAAGTTTCGTAATGAGCGCTTCATTTACAAATCAGGTTATTGCTCAAATAGAATTATGGAATAATTATAAAAATTATGAAAATAAAGTTTATGTTTTACCAAAACATTTAGATGAAAAAGTGGCGACACTGCATCTTAAAAAAGTTGGTGCAAAATTAACTAAACTTTCAAAAGATCAAGCGGATTATATCAGTGTAGGAGTTGAGGGACCTTTCAAACCTAATGCCTATCGCTACTAAAAGTGATTTAATTAATCTATCTTCAGAAAAAAAGACAGAGGAACTGGCCGAGAAGATTTCAAAAAAATTAAAGTTAGGGCATGTAGTTTTTTTTGTTGGCGAAATGGGTGTTGGTAAGACTACTTTTATAAAATATTTAATCAATAATTTTCAAAAAAAAAATAAGCTAAAAATTACTGAGGTTACAAGTCCTACATTTAATTTATTAAATGAATATAAGATTAATAAAGTCAAGATTAATCATTATGATTTATTTAGAATAAAAAATTTGGACGAAATTAAAAATCTGGGATTATTTGAGGATATTTCAAAATCTATCACATTAATTGAATGGCCACAAAAAATAAAAACAAAACCAAAAAATTTGATAGAATTAAATTTTGAATACGTGAATGATTATAAAAAAAGAACAGTCCAAATAAAGGGTTTAAATTTATAACTATATATAAATGCAAAATCTTAAAAAATTGAAAGGAGATGCATCTAACAGAAAATTTTTTAGGAAGAAATACAAAAATCATAGTTCTATTGTAATTTTGGCGAAAAAAAATAAATTTAAAAATCTTCTTGTGTATGACGCAATTAGTAAGATTTTAAATAAAAACAAAATCATGGCACCACAATTGTATCAAGAGAATTATAAAGATAATTATATTGAAGTCGAAGATTTTGGAAACAAGACAGTTTTTAAAACTTTAAAAAAAAACAAAAATAAAAGAATTTTATATTTTAAAAATATAATAAAATTACTTAACCAACTACAATCAATTAAAGATAAAAAAATCAAAAATTTTAAAAATAAATATTATAATATACCTGAATATAAAAAAGAAATATTAATCCAGGAGGCTGATTTATTCAGCGAGTGGTATGTGAAAAAAAATTTGTCGAAAAATAAAAGACAACACTTTAATAGGAAGTTTAAAAAAATAATAAAAACTTTGTCATCATGTCTTAAGATGAAAAATAAAGTATTTGTTCATAGAGATTTTCATGTTTCAAATTTAATGCTTATTAATAATAGAATAGGTGTAATTGATAGTCAGGATGCCTTAATTGGTAATAGAGCTTATGACTTAGCGTCATTAGTTGATGATGTAAGATTAAAAACCTCAAAAACTTTTAAAAATAAAATTTTTAATTTCTATATGAATAGTCAAAAAAACTTTGAAAAGAATAAAATAAAAAATGATTTTGAAATTTTATCCATTTTAAGAAACCTTAAAATAATTGGAATATTTACACGTTTAGCAGTTCAAGATAAAAAAAAGAACTACTTAAAATTAATACCTTACGCTTGGAGTTTAATTTCTTTAAGAATAGACCAAAATGAAACTTTTCTGGATTTAAAAAAATTACTTAAAAAGTATTTTAAAAAGAATTTATGAAAATTAATACTGCTTTAATTCTTTGTGCTGGATTTGGTAAAAGATTGAGTCCTCTCACTCTTAAAAAACCAAAACCTTTACTCGAGATAAAAAATCAAACAATTTTAGAGGATTGTATAAATACAATTATTAAATTAAGAGTGAAAAGTATTTTTTTGAATACCTTTTATTTAAGGCAAAAAATTTTTAACTTCTTTAAAGATAAAAATTTTCCAATAAAAATAGATATCATAGATGATGGTAGAGATATTTTAGATACTGGTGGAGGAGTTTTAAATATGATTAATCATTCAGATAGTGATGATTTTTTAGTTTTTAATCCTGATACAATTTGGAGTGAAAATTATGTAAATGAAATTAATGATATGCAAAAATATTATTTTCAAAACAAATTAAACAACATTCTTCTAATGGTGAATAAAAAATTAAGTTTTGATAATAATTTAGAAGGCGATTTTGATTTAGAGGATAATAAGATTAAAAAAAGTTTTGAAAAAAACTTTATATATACTGGTTGTCAAATTTTGAATAAAAAACTTTTTAAAGAATATGAAGTAAAAAACTTTTCAGTTGCTAAAATTTGGAATGAATTATTAATGAAACAACAATTAAATGGATTTGAAAGTACTAATAAATTTTACCATTTAACGAACTTAGAAATTTTTAAAAAACTAAAAGATTCTTAGATCTTTCTTTATCAAGATATTTACACTCATTAATTTTTAAATTTTCATCGAGTTTGATTATTAATGGATTTCCTGTTGGAATCTCTAAACTTGTAATTTTAGTGTTATCTAAATTGAATAAATATTTACATAAAGCTCTTATAGAATTTCCGTGGGCTGAAATTAAAACATTTTTATTAATTAATTTAGGTTGAATCTCTTTTTTGAAATACTCCAAAACTCTATTGTATGTATCTTTTAAAGACTCTGTATCGGGGATTAATTCTTTGGGTATTTTTTCATAAGCTTGAATATTTAGCGGATGATAAGAGTTCTTTCGACTAAGCTTTTCAGGTTTGATATCCCAAGATCTTCTAAATTCAAAAACTTTATCTTCACCGATTTTTTTTGCTGTTTCTATTTTATTCAACCCTGTAAGCTCACCATAATGCCTTTCATTGAGCTGCCAAGCTCTAACAAAATCTTTTTTAGAATCTAAAATTTTTTGTATTATCTTAAGAGTATTATTTGCCCTCAGTTGAAATGAAGAATAATAAAAATCTATATCAATATTTTGATTTTTGATTAGTAAACCAGCTTTTTCAGCTTCTATTTTGCCTTTGTCTGTTAGATCAACATCAACCCAGCCGGTAAATCTTTTTTCAAGATTCCAAGTACTTTGGCCGTGTCTAACTAGTATTAAAAAACTCATATTGCCATATCTAAAAATAATTTATAAAAAGTTCATTTAACTAAATGTTAAAATTTTTTTCTACTCATAAAATAATTTTTTATTTAATTAATATCATTTTAATTATCTTATACTTATATCCTGGAAGTTTAATAGGTTGGATGATTTATGACAATAAAAGTATTCAACCACAATTAACCGCTAATTTTATTATATCATCCAATCACTTTTATGTATTTATGTTAATTTCAATTATAGGCTTCTTTACTTTTACAAATTCAAAGAAAAATATTGTTTTGATAATTTATTTGATCCTTTTGTCTATTATTCTTGAAATTTTTCACCTAGTCATACCTGAACGAAGTTTTCAATGGTCTGATTTATTTGGAAACATATTAGGTGTTATTGTTGTAATTATTCTTAATAATTTTATAAATAAATATGGGAGATATAAAAAATAAATTATTCATCTTTGTTTATTTTTTTGCAATTGGATGCTCTTCAATTCCATCAAATACTTCAGATAGTTGCTCAATTTTTAATGATAGATATTTATGGTACAAGCATACAAAAAAAGTTGAGCAAAAATGGGGTACACCTATTTATATTCAATTAGCGATTATAAAAATGGAGTCCGATTTTGATTGGCTTGCCAAACCACCCAGACAAAAAATTTTTAAAGTAATACCTTATAAGCGACCTTCAAGCTCTTTTGGTTATTCTCAAGCTGTTAAGGGGACTTGGGAGCAGTATAAAAAAGAAACAGGTAATAAGTTAGCCACAAGAGTAAGATTTAAAGATAGTGTTGACTTTATTGGATGGTATACAAATAAAACAGAGAATATTTTAAAGATATCAAAGAAAGATGCTTTCAAACAATATCTTGCGTATCATGAGGGCTGGGGAAATTATAAAAATTATAAAAAAAATAAAAAAGTGATTAGGCTAGCTAAAAAAGTTGAGAGACAGTCTAATAATTATAAAAAACAATTACTTAAATGTAAAAGTACCTTAAACAAAAAAAAATATATTATTTTTTAGAAAGTTCTTTTTTAAGTTCTAAATCTACAATATCAATTCTTTTCGTGTTTTTTGCTAGTGCCAGATACATTGAAGGAGTCACGTACAAAGTAAAGAAAGTTGAAATAATCATTCCTCCTAAAATTGTAGAACCAACCGCTAGTCTTGAACCCTCTCCTGCGCCTGGACCTATGTTTCCTATTACTAGAGGCATCATCGCAATCATCGTACTTAATGATGTCATTATAATTGGCCTAAATCTTACAGCACACGCTTCTCTAACAGCCAATTCAATAGATTTTCCAGTAGATCTAATTTGATTTGCGTAATCTACAATTAAAATACTATTTTTAGTTGAGATACCTATAAGTATAATCAATGCAATTTGAGAAAAAATATTTACTGAGCTATTTAGAAATAAAATAAACACCAATCCTCCAAATATAGCTAATGGGACAGTTAAGATAATTACAAATGGATGAATGAAAGAGTTGAATGTTGCGGCCATAACTAAGTAAGCTGTTAATAGAGCTAAAGCAAAAATTATAAATAACTCATTACTTGTTTCTTTAATCTCCTCTGATTTTCCTTTCCAAGTAATTTGGTTTTCTGGTGCCAAATCATCCATCACATTCTCAAAATATTTAATCGCTTCTGTTAATGTATACCCTTGGCTAATATTTGCAGAGATTGTTACTGCTCGTTGTCTATTATATCTGGCAAGCTCCTTTGCTGAACCCTCCTCTTTAAAACTTACAAGATTTGCTAGTGATATTAATTTTCCATTTGTTTCAGAGCGAACAAATATTTTTGAAACACCCTCTTTTTTTCGTCGATCAGATAAATATTGTTGAACAATTATTGGATATTCCTTACCTTGTTTATTAAAAGTTGTTATTTTTTTCCCTCCATAAAGTGTTTCAAGTGTTTCTCCAATCGATTTAGTTGAAACTCCTAAATCTTTAGCTTTATTTTTATTAACTATTAATTTTACTTCTGGTTTGTTTCGATTGTAATCAGATTCTATTCTTGAAAGATTTTTATTAGATCTAAATTTTCGTATTACTTTTTTTTGAATTTCTTCAAGCTCCTCATAAGTATTTCCATAAATGACCATTTGGACAGGCTTATTGTAATTTGATACTCTAATAGATTGAGGAGATATAGGAAAAGCTAAGGCTTGGGGTAAGGTTACTATTTTTCCAATTGCTTCTCTAAGAATAACTTGCTGACTCTTTTTTCTATTTTTCCAATCATCTAATAAAGAAATTATTATAAAACTATTATATGAGTTAGCTGAATTTCCAAATCCTGGAACTCGCATTATAAATCTTGAATATGGACTGTCCTCAGCTTGCAACAAAGGAATAAGTCTTGCCTCTACTTTTTGTGCTTGTTCTTGAGTATACTCAAATGAACTTCCCTCATCTGTTGATCCAATAATTAAATACGCCCCACGATCTTCCATAGGTAAAAGTTCTTTTTTTGAAAAACTAAACAAAAGTGCTGAGGCAATGATTATAAAGATAATAAAAAAACTTACGCTTTTAGTTTTTTTAACGATAAAAGTTAGAGTCTCCTCATAAAAGTTAGCAAAGTTGGAAAAAATTATTTCAAATTTTTGTATAAAAACTTTTTTTGATTTTCTTTTTCGTAAGAATTTACTCGCAAGCATTGGTGACAATGTCAACGCAACAAAAGAAGAAACTACGATTGAAAAAGATAATGCAATCGCCGTTTCTTTAAATAATGTTCCAGAAATTCCTCCAATAAAAATCAGTGGTAAGAAAACGGCTACTAAAATTAGTGTTGTAGCAACAATCGCAAACGAAATCTGTTTAGATCCTTTATATGCTGCAACAAGTGGTGTCTCACCATTCTCTATTCTTCTATATATTGCATCTGTCATGATTACAGAGTCATCTGTAATTATGCCAATTGCCAAAATAAAACTTAAAAGTACAAAAATATTAATTGAAAGACCAAATATATATAGGCCTAGAAAAGATGCTATTAAGCTTACAGGGAGCGCTATAGCAGGCACAATAACCGCCTTTAAGTTACCTAAAAATAGATATATTATTAATACTACTAAAATGAAAGCAATGACCAAAGTTTTATAAACTTCTTCGATTGCGGCTTCAACATAGTTAGCTCTATTAAAAGAAACTCTTAAATCTAGTTCTTCTGGTAAAGATTTTTTTATTTCAACAATTTTTTTTTTGATATCATTTGAAAGTTCGACCGTTGAAGCGCCACTTCTAGCATAGATACCAATCCCAACAGTTTTTAAATTTATTTGATCTTTAGTTTGAGCTTTAAAAAGAGTTTTTTCTGAGACTGGGCCAAATTCAATATTGGCTACATCAGATAATAAAATTACACGGTTACTAGTTTTTTTGATAGGTATTTGTTTTATAGTGTTAATATCGCTGTATGATTTATCTAGATTAATTGTTAAATCAATATTGTCTGCCTCTAACGTTCCTGCAGGCAAGCTTACATTCTCACCACGAATTGCAAATTCAACCTCTTTAATTGTTAAATCATTAGCTGCAAGTTTTATAGGATCAATCCAAACTCTAATACTTAATTCTCTTAATCCACCAACCCTAATTCTACCAACATTTTTTACACTTGAAAATTGGTCTACAAGATATCTTTCCGCGTAGTCTCCTAATTCAAGATCGCTCCACGAAGATGAAGATAATGATAGCCACATAGTTGTTGTAAAACCCGCAGCTCTTTTAAGTATTTGTGGTGGATCTGACTCGGTTGGCAAGTTATCCACAACTCTTGCAACTCTTTCTCGAATGTCATTGGCAGCATTATCTAAATCAATACTTGTATCAAACTCAACATTAATTGTGCTTCTTCCATTTTCAGATTTGGAGTCTATATTTTTGATGCCTTCAGCCCCACCAATAACATCTTCAACAACTTGGGTAACTTCTTGATCTACAATCGAAGCTGCAGCAGACTTGTAGTCTACTTGAACTTGAACAACAGGTGGTTGAATTCCATTAGGCAATTCTCTAACAGGTAATTTCCAAAAAACAAATAAACCAAATATGATTAATATCAAGGACATCACCCAAGATACTGTTGGTCTTTTAATACTTAATTCAGTAATAAACATTATTTATTTATAGGTTTTATTTTTCCACGGGGTCTTACTTTTTTTAAACCTTCAGCTACAATAATATCTCCCTCAGTTAAACCTGAAATTATTTCAATGTTGCTATCATCTCTTAGTCCAGTTTTTACCTCAGTTTTGTTTGCAATATTTTTCTCATTAATTTTGTAAACATATGATCTATCACCTTCTATCATCACACTTGTATCGGGCACACTTAGAGAATTTCTTAAATTAAATTTAACTCTTACCTCTAAAAGTGAACCTGAAATTAATTCTAAATTTTCATTTTTTACTTTAATTCTTGATAATAAACTTCTAGTGTCCGCATTTATTCTGCTTGAAACAAAATCTATCTCACCTAAAAAAGTTTTGTTTTTAAAACTAGATAGTGTAACTTCGACTGGGAGACCTTTTTTTATAGATGTAGAATAAGTCTCTGGAATTTTAATATCTGAGTAAATAGTCGAGTTGTCATCAAGTGTGATGATAAATATGTTACTTGAGACAAGAATATCTTCTGTTAAACCTGTGTAGCCTAAAACTCCACTAAATGGTGCTAATATATCACCGCTTTTTAATTTAATTAAAACATTTCCTTCCTTTACAAAGTTCTTTAATTTTAAGTCTTCAAAGAGTTCATCTTTTTTAATCTTAAAAGTTTTCGATCTTTTAGAAATTGCTGTACCATAAGTTTCTATTTGTTCAGAGAATCCTTTTTCAATAACCTCAGTTACAATTATTCCTGGTGGAGGTCTTTTACTAAATTTCTTTTTAAAATGGTTTCCTATCATGTATCTCCCTACTATTACAATTGTAATAATTAAAAAAAATACAAATATTATTGAAAAAGTTTTCGTAGATCTTTTCATAAAAAAATTAAATTAATCCGTATTCGGCCCAGGAGCCATCATAAATACAAGGAAGATATTTATCATTAATTAGAGAATAAGCTAGTGCCAAAACACACGCTGTAACACCAGAACCACATGAAAAAACAATATTTTTTTGCTCAAAATTTTCCAAACTTGTCTTAAAAACTTTTTGAAGTTCGTCTTTATTTTTAAAAGTTTTATTGTCATTCAGGCAATCATTAAATGGTATACAGAAAGAGTTTTTTATACATCCACTCCTAAGACCTTTTCTAGGTTCAGGGACTTTACCTTCAAATCTTTCTTTACTTCGCGCATCAATCAATGTGAACGTTTTTTCTACTATATTTTGATTAATAGCTTTTTTACTTTTAACAAGATCTTTTCTTTCAATGCTTTTATATTCACTTTTAGTTATATTTAAAATTCTATCTGTAACTTTTTTTCTCTCTTTGAGCCATTTTCTTAAACCCCCATTTAAAACATTTATTAATTTTGGATCATGACCGTAATAAATAAAATTAAACCAACCACGACAAGAGCTTATAACATCAGAATTATCGTAAATGACTATCTCATCATTTTTTTGAATTCCCATATTCGAAACAATCGTATCCCAGCTCATTTGATCAACTAACATATGTGGTAAAGTAGTATCTTTTTTTGAATTTTTATCTAAATCAAAAAAAATTGCATTTGGTATATGAAGAGATTCGTATTCTTCATATCCATTTCTTTGGGTTTGTGGCATATGCCAAGAACAGTCAACAATTTTTACTTTTGTAAGATTTTTTTCTAACCAATTAGTTTCGACTAAAGACATATTATCGCTTTTCTAAATATTTTTGATGATATTCTTCTGCTGGACAATAATTTTTTAGTAAAGATATTTTTGTCACAACTTTTCCAGACAAACGTTCATTCACTTCATTTAAAACTTTTTCAGCAATCATTTTTTGATTTTCATTTAGACAAAATATTTCACTTCTATATTGAGTTCCAAAATCTGGTCCTTGAGAATTTAAAGTTGTAGGATCATGAATTTGAAAAAAAATTTTTAAAATTTTTTCGTACGTAATAGTTTTTTCATCAAAATCTAGCTTTACCACCTCAGCATGATTTGTGCTTCCAGTACAAACCTCTTTATATGTCGTGACAGAGCTATTACCACCACAATACCCAACTTCTGTTTTGATTATACCATCTATTTTACTGAATTTAATTTCAGGTCCCCAAAAACATCCAAGTGCTAAAACTGCTATTTCCATTGATTAAGATTTAATTTAATCTACAAATTATTCATATGCTTAGTAAAAATCAATTGGGATTTTTGTACATGTTTATGTCCATTTGTGCTTTTTCAGTAATGGATTTAATTGTAAAGTGGTCTGTTGATTATCCAATTGGTCAAGTTTTGTTTTTTAGAGGTTTTTTTGGGATAATCTTTTATTTTTTTATAATCCCAAAAAATAGATTTAATAATTTTTATAAAACTCAACGTCCAGGATTACACGCATTAAGGTGTGGCTCGGGATTAATAGCATTAATTGCAATATTTATTGCTTTAAGGCAGCTACCATTAGCAACTGTTGTGAGCATAACTTTTGCTGCTCCAATATTTACAACTATATTGTCTATATTTTTACTAAATGAGAAAGTTGGAATTTTTAGGTGGTTAGCAGTCATTATAGGTTTTGTTGGAATTCTCATAATTACAGAACCTGGGATTACTGAATTAAATATTTATTATATTTTTCCAATCATATTTTGTTTAGGTCTTTCTTATGTAGCAATAACAATTAGACAATTGTCAACAACCGAACCTGTTTGGTTAATTTCTTTTTATTTTTCCTTAGCTATTACATTATTAAGTTTTTTAACTATTCCCCAAGGTTGGATTATACCTAGTTTAAATCATTTTATACTTTTATCTTTTATAGGTATTTTTGGAGGAGTTGCAAACTTGTGGTTAAGTCAATCATATAAGTTTTCAGAAGTTTCTTTGGTAACCCCTCTAAAATATTTAGCTTTAGTTTTTGCTATTATATTTGGATATTTCATTTGGGATGAGATACCTACGATTAAAACGTTAATAGGGTCTTTATTAGTAATTGTCTCAACGTTTATAATTTTTAGAAGGGAGATTTATAAGAAAAAAATTATAACATCTAGGCCAATTAATGACTAAAGCACCTAAATATTGGAGTAAGGCAAAAAAATACTTATCTAAAAAAGATGAAACTCTCTCTAAGTTAATCAAAAGCTACGAAAGTCCTTCAGAAACTATTTTAACTTCAAGACGAGATATCTTTTTTTCATTATGTAAAAGTATAATCGGACAACAAATTAGTGTTGCCGCAGCAAACTCTGTTTTTTTTAAGTTTAAAAAGAAATGTAAAAATAAGATAAATGCCAAGACTGTTTCTAAATTAACCCTTACTCAATTGAAAAGCTGTGGACTTAGCCGACAAAAAGTTTTAGGGATAAAAAGTTTAGCCAAACAAACAATTGAAAAAACTTTTAATCCTAAATTGATTAACAAGATGACCGATGAGGAAGCTATAGATTATTTATCACAATTGAAACAAATTGGGAGGTGGTCAGCTGAAATGATCTTATTATTTACATACAATAGGTCAAACATTTGGCCAGTTCAGGATATTGGTCTTCTAAGAGCTATTTCAATAAATTATAAAAAAAAATATTTACCACCTGAAAAATTTGTAACATTATTAAAAAAAAGATTTAGTCCTTATTGTTCTGTTGCAACGTGGTATTTATGGCGAAGCATAGACCCTGAGCCTATTCAGTATTAAATCCTTCAACGACCTGCATGTGTCTTCTTGTTGTTTTTTCAGCTACTGCCCAACTATCTTGATATTCCTTAGAGGAATGACATTCTAATGCTTTTGCATAGCTTGGAAATTCCCATACAACGGTCCTGCTAAAATCGTCTCCATTAAAAGTTTCATGTTTACCACCTCTTACAAGGGGCACACCACCGTAACTTTTAATTATTGGTGTTGCTAATTCTGAATATTTCTCAATATTTTTTTGGTTATCTATTTTAAAATATAAACTTACCCAGTATCCTTTTTTCATTTTAATCAATCCATTTTTGATAATTATTTAAATTATCTTGCAAAAATTTAGGCAATCTGTCTAGCGGATAATTTTCAAGTTTTCTACCATGACCTATTTTTTGGGTCCTTTTATCTAAAGTTAGATCATAAATTGCTATTTTGTCTTTAATAATATTATTAATTTCATCTATTGTAATTGGGTTAACATCAAATTCTCTATGATGTAAATATGATCTAAGTTTGTGTTCTATATCTTCTGCTTCTTTTACGTTAGTAAAATGCCAACCACCATTTTCTATTATTTTGATGTTTATAAACTTTGTCTCAGAAAATAAAACATCGAGTCTAAAAAAAGAATATTTTCTATCTTTAATATTTCTTAACCATTGAGGAGATTTTAAATATTTTTTCTTACAAGCCTTTGTCCCAGTCCAAAAAAAGTTAGGTAATTTAAGATTAAACTTGTAGTAAAACATTTCTTGTTTAAACATAATTATTTTTTGCTCAATATTACTGATTTCCAACTTTTCTAGGTTTGGTATCTCATCTACATCTGAGATTAAAACTAAATCTTCCTCATTTGCATCTTTTAATCCATCAAGAATAAAGTTTCTTTGTCCATTTTCTCGTAAAATTGAATTAAATATATATTTTCGTGATTTATCATCTTCGTGTTCATCATTTAAAATTTCCTTTATATCTTTGGGTTTTTTGTCGTACACTAAGTAAATAATTTTGTTTTTAAATTTTTCAAATTTTTTATCATCAAATTGAAGCTTTCTCTTATCACCTTTATGTGTGAAGCTACTTTCAACAATGACAAAATAGTCTACATATTTGTCAAGTATATTTAGCCTAAGATCTAAAACTACGTCTTCATTGAAATACATAAAACAATCAAAAATTTTCATAATACCTTTTTTAATCTTTTTTAATTTTTTTTATATGATAAAAAAATTTATGGCAGATAAATTAATTATAACATTTGAAGAGTATACTAAAATTGTTGAAAAATTAGCCATCGAAATACATAATAACTACCATCCAACTGTCCTAATCGGTATAATGAGAGGTGCAGCACCAATTCTTGACATTCTCTCAAGAATTTTAAAACTTCCAATAGCTTATATTGTCATCCAAAGTTATTCAGGAAAAGGTATAGAGGATCAACAAGGTGAATTAATGTTTGCGAGAGAAATAAGCTCTTTAGCAAATGATAAAGATTTTAAAAAAGTACTCCTAATTGATGATTTATCAGATACAGGCTTAACTTTAAATAAAAGTATAGAATGGTTGAAGAGTTACGGACCAACAAAAAATTTTATAAAAGAAATCAAGACAGCTTGCTTATGGAAAAAAAAATCCTCAACTTTTGAACCAGATTTTTGTTCAATAAAACTAGACTCTGATCCTTGGATTGTTCAACCAACTGAACACTATGAAGAATTATCTATCGAAGAGATAATTAAAAAAAGTAAACAGGGCTAGAATTAACTAGCCCTATTAATATTTATTTATGCTACCGCAAAACTTACTACACTTAAAATTGCAATAATCCAAATTGCTGGCGATGTAGTATTAAATTTACCAGTAAATATCTTGATTAATGCATAAGAGACAAACGCTAAAGCAATACCATTACTTATACTGTACGTAAGAGGCATTGAAATCATAGCGAGAATTGCAGGGGCAGACTCTGAAATATCATTCCATTCAATATCAGTTATATTTCTAATAAAAAGAACTGATACGAAAAGTAAAGCAGCACCATCAATTTGTTTTGGTAAACTAGTAGCTAGAGGAGCAAAAAATATACAAGCAAGAAAAAGTATACCAATGACAAGAGATGTCATTCCAGTTTTACCTCCCGCTTTAACACCTGCTCCAGACTCTACATAGCTTGTGACCGTTGTAGTTCCCATTACAGCACCAGCAACTGTACTTACACTGTCAGACAACATTGCTTTGTTGATATCCTGAACCTTACCATCTTTTCCTACTTTACCAGCAACATTCGCTACTGATGTTAAAGTTCCCGCAGTATCAAAAAAATCTATAAATAATAAAGTAAATATTACGGTTGACATACCAGCTGTCATTGCTGCTGATAAGTCAAACTTAAATAGATATGTCATTGGTGGTGGTGAACTTGCGATGCCATTAAATTTAGCTAGACCTGTAGCCCAGGCAATAATACTAAATACTAATATGCCTATAATAATATTTCCTTTAACATTCATTTTATCTAAAACAATTATCGCAATAAAAGTTGCACAACCTAACAGTACTAATGGATCACTTAAGTTACCAAGTTGAACGAGCGTAACAGGATTATCAACAACAACTTCCATTATCTGAAGTCCAATTATTGCTAGAAATAAACCTATTCCTGCACCTATCCCTAACTTTAAACTTTTTGGTATAGAATTAATTAACCATGCTCTGATTGGTGTTAAAGAAATAATTAAAAATAATACTCCTGCCACAAGGACTGCACCCAAAGCCTCTTGCGGTGTGTATCCCATTCCCGCACAAACACCAAAAGCCACGAAAGCATTTATACCCATCCCAGGCGCAAGTCCTATCGGCCACGTTTTTCCATAAAAGGCCATAATAAAACATGCTAGTGCAGTTGCTAAAATTGTTGCTGTATACACAGCTCCAAAATCAAAAAAACCTTTTTCAGGTCCAGCAAATTCTCCAGACAATATAAATGGGTTTAAAAACATGATGTATGCCATAGTCAAAAACGTAGTTGTTCCAGCAATTACTTCTGTTTTAAAATTAGTTTTATGTTTTTTGTAATCAAAATATTTATCAAGCATTTATCCTCCTAATTACTCATAGTTATTCGATTCTCTCTTTTATTGCCTTTCAAAACTAGTTTTTATTAACAATTTTCAACTCAGAAGTTTATATTTATGCCATAATTCGAGAGTAAATATAAATTATGAGAAGTTTAAGTTTATTTTTAACAAGCCTTTTTATAATTATTTTATTGTCTGGATGTCAGACTATAAAACAAAAAACTGACGCTATTGTTGAAAAAGAAAATAAGAAATTAAGTAAATTTATTGGTAAGTCCTCTCAAGAATTAACTAATAGCTTGGGAAACCCAGATGAGGATTTTAAAAATGAAAAAGGAAATTTAGTTATAATATATAATACCAAAAAATACGGTATTCCGTGTGAAAGAAGATTTGAAATTAATTCAAAAATGGTTGTGATTGGATTTGTATCTAATGGTTGTTTTTGATTACTTGCGGAGAAATAGTCTCCGCAAGTAAGGTAAACTTATTTAATTTCGATAAGTTTTTTCTTTTTATGCTCTGGAACAATTCTTTCGCATGATATTGTCAAAAGACCGTCTCTAAGTTCTGCTCCATTCACTTTTATATCATCTGCAATAGTAAATGATCGAGCAAACTGTCTTTGAGAAATACCTTTGTGAATTATCTCCCCATCAACATTGTTATCTTGGGATTTATCAACCTGTTTAGTTCTTACAGTTAATAAATTGTCCTCAAACTCAACTTCAACATCTTTTTTATTAAAACCGGCTAACGCTACTTCAATTGCGTAATTATCCTTTCCAGTTTTCCTGATATTGTATGGCGGGTAGTTTGACTGCATAGTCAAAGAACCATTACCAAGCATATTTTCGAATTGATCAAACATGTCGTCAAAACCAATTGAAAAAGGTCTTAGTGAGTTAAATATAGATAAATCCTTACTTGTCATAATATCCTCCTCTGTTAAGCAAGTTTATTTATATTGGTCCCATTAGGCGACCAACAGGTTTTATTTGGGGATTAATCTAATTTTTTCAAGATACGAAAGTTAAATTTTTTTAGAAATTTTTAAGGCAAACGCGTAGTCAAAAGCAATTTCCTCAATAGCACCATCTCTTCCAGACTTACCTCCATGACCAGCATTCATCTCAGTTTTTAACAGCAGTAAATTGTTATCAGTTTTTAAATCTCTCAATTTAGCAGTAAACTTTGCTGGCTCATCGAATAAAACTCTATTATCGCTGAGGCTAGTAGTAATTAATATATTAGGATAATCCATCTTCTTAATATTATTATAAGGTGCGTATGAATATATATACTCAAAATGTTCTTTAATATCTTTTGCATTTCCAAATTCATCAAACTCTCCAACAGTTAATGGTAAAGAATGATCAAGATTAGTTGTTAAAGAATCTACAAATGGCACAGCCATAATGATCCCTAAAAATAGTTCTGGAGCTTGATTTACTACGGCTCCCATTAATAAACCACCTGCCGATCCACCCATACCAATAATTTTTCCTTTTGATGAATATTTTTTATCAATTAAAAATTTTGCAGCACAAATATAATCTTCAAAAGTATTTTTCTTATTTAGTAATTTTCCCTCTTTCCACCATTTCATTCCTCTCTCCATTCCGCCTCTAATATGTGCAGTTACCCAAATAATATCTCTGTCAATTAAACTTAATCTGGTTGAGGAAAAATCTGGCGTCATTGAACTTCCGTATGACCCGTAACCATATAAAAGTAAATTTGCCGATCCATCAATTTTCGTTTTTTTATGTCTAGTGATTGTAATTGGAACTAATCTTCCATCGTAGGAAGGGCACTCTAATCTTTCTACTATATAGTCATTTGGGATATGACCTGATGGAATTTCCTGTTCTTTAACTAATTTTTTTTCTTTTGTTCTTAAATTATATAAGTACGTCTTATTAGGTGTTTTTGGAGATGAGTATGATAAGTAAACCAAATCAGTGTTCTTATCTTTTTGTGTCAATGAAACTCCAGGCACAACCACAGTCTCACTGGTAAATTTTAATTCCTCTTCAAACCCCGTCTGTTGATTTCTCACAAATAATTTTCCT
>CACLTO010000014.1 GCA_902609915.1 uncultured Pelagibacteraceae bacterium | reverse complement strand
TATGTGTATGTTTTTAAATCCATGATCTTTATATTTCCCTGCTTGTTCAACTGGAGACATATCGTACTCTGTTTTATTGTCGAAATCTCCTTTAACTAATCTTACACATTTTTTATCTTTAATATCTATTGCTGGAAATATTTTCATTTTACAAATTTATAAAATTATCAACTATTTTTAGCCCTATTCTATCGCTCTTTTCCGGGTGAAATTGAGTTCCAAAAATATTTTCTTTTTCAACAGAACAAACAATATTTGATGAATAATTCGTTGTTGCTGAAATCACTTTTTTATCATTTGGCACAAATTCATAACTATGAACAAAATACATATGAGAATTATTTACTATATCTTTAAAAATTTTACTATCTTTGACAATATTGATTTGATTCCACCCAATATGAGGTAGTTTAAACTTTCCACCTTGATTATCTATTTTTGAAACTTTGCCTGAAATCCATCCTAACCCTTTAGTTTCAATTTCTTCATAACCAACATCTGCAAACATCTGCAAACCAACACAAATTCCAAGTAGAGGTTTTTTATTAGTTATTGCAAATTCATTTAAAGTATCTGTAAGACCTTTAATTTTGTTCAAGGCATCCACACAACTTTTAAATGAGCCCTGCCCTGGTAAAACTACTTTATCACTTGATTTTATCTTATTTAAATCTGAAGTAACCTCAATAATTACTTTATCTTTTGCAACTTCTTTAAAAGAGTTTATTACCGAGCTTATATTGCCCGATTTATAATCAACAATTGTGACGTTCATTAAACTTATAAAGAACCCTTTGTAGAAGGAATCGTTTTTTTATTCCTCGGATCTATTTCCAATGCAGTTCTTAAAGACCTTGCTAATCCTTTATAGCAAGACTCGATAATGTGGTGACTATTGTCCCCATAAATATTTTCAACATGTAAAGTAATTCCAGCAGCTTGAGAAAACGCTTGAAACCATTCTTTAAAAAGTTCTGTATCCATCTCGCCAAGTTTTTCGACCTTTAAATTAACTTTCCAAATTAAATAAGGACGATTTGAAATATCAATTGCTACACGTGATAAAGTTTCGTCCATTGGGATCATTGCGTGAGCATACCTTCTAATTCCAACTGATTTTTTTAAAGCTTTTTTTAAAGCTTCACCGATAGCAATTCCTGTATCTTCAGTTGTGTGGTGTAGATCAATATGAGTGTCTCCTTTAGCTTTTATACTCATGTCTATTGAAGAATGCTTAGATATTGGTGTTGAAAAAATTATTTTAGGAAGTGCTGCTATTAAAGATAAGAATTTTTTAAAACATGCGTGTGAAAAATTTCCAGATAAAATTGCTCTAGGTTTAGATGCTAAAGACGGTTATTTGTCAGTATCTGGATGGAAAGAAAGCTCTAATCAATTAACTTTAGATTTTTTAAAAGAAATTAACGACTATGGTGTTAGTAGATTGATTTATACTGATATTGATAGGGATGGAATGAAACAAAGTCCAAATTTTAATGAAACAATGAAAGTTGCCGAGATATCTTATTGCCCTGTAATTATATCAGGTGGTGTTTCATCAATAGATGACGTTAAAAAAGCGAAGAAATTAAAAAATGTTGAAGGTATAATAGTTGGTAAAGCTGTTTATGATGGTGATATAAAATTAGAAGAATTAGTAAAAGAAGATGCTTAAAAATAGAATAATACCTTGTTTAGATGTGAAAAATGGTCGAGTCGTTAAAGGTATTAACTTTGTTGATCTAAAAGATGCAGGAGACCCTGTAGAACAAGCCAAAATTTATAGTGATGGCGGAGCAGATGAAATTTGTTTTTTAGATATTACTGCTTCAAATGAAAATAGAGATACTATTTATGATGTTGTGGAGAAAACTTCAAAAAAATGTTTTGTGCCTTTAACTGTAGGGGGTGGCGTTAGAAGCGTTGAGGATATTAGCAAGTTACTTAATTGTGGGGCTGATAAAGTGTCTATAAACACTGCAGCAGTTGAAAATTCAAAAGTCGTTTTAGATAGTTCAAAAAAATTTGGGTCTCAATGTATTGTAGTAGCGATCGATGCTAAAAAGAATGGTGATAAATGGGAAGTTTTTACTCATGGAGGAAGAAATAATAGTGGTATTAATGCATTGAAGTATGCAGAACAAATGGAAAAAAACGGTGCAGGAGAATTATTAGTGACCTCCATGGATAGAGATGGAACACAAAAAGGTTATGATATTGATCTCATGTCAAAAATTTCATCTAAAGTTGATATTCCGGTTATTGCATCAGGTGGAGTTGGTAATTTAGATCATCTAGTAGATGGAATTAAATTAGGAAAAGCTAGTGCGGTTCTAGCAGCCTCTATATTTCACTATGGAAAACACTCCATAAAAGAAGCCAAGGATTATTTGGACTCAAAAGGAATACCTGTTAGAATTTAAAATGCTTAATACTTTAGAAAGCTTATTTAATCTTGCAAGAGAGCGAAAAAAAAGTCCAATAGAGGGCTCCTACACAAATAAATTACTTAGTGATAAATCATTGAGCAAAGAAAAGGTCCTAGAAGAAATTAATGAACTTATTGAAGCAGTTGAAAAAAATTCAAACAAAATTCATGAAGCAGCTGATGTTTTTTATCATTTGATAATGTATCTAGAGGCAAATGATGTAAAAATTGAAGATGTGATGGAAGAACTAAATAAAAGAAAAAAATGAGTTACGATGATAATAATATTTTTGCAAAAATTTTACGAGGAGAGATTCCTTGTAAAAAGATTCACGAGGATGATCACGTTTTGTCATTTCATGATATTAACCCACAAAAAAAAATTCATGTGTTGGTAATACCTAAAGGAAAATATATTGACCTTGATGATTTTAGCCAAAACGCTTCCCCAGAGGAAATGGTGGGTTTATTAAAGGGTATAAGCTTAGTTGCGAAAAAACTAGGTATATCAGTAGATAGCGGCAAAGGTTATCGTGCTTTAGCTAATATTTCTGAACATGGTGGTCAAGAAGTACCTCATTTACATTTTCATCTATTTGGAGGTGAAAAAGTTGGAAAGATGGTGGAGTGAGCACTAAAGTTGAAAGAAACTACTTAGAAATCAATTCACTTAAAGAACTAAAAAAATTAAATTTTTTTCCAGACGACTGTTATATTGATCTTAGTGACCCAGCAGATTTTCAAATAAATAAGTTTTTTTATAAAAACATCGGTAAAGATCATCGATGGACCGATCGATTAGTTTGGACAGATAAACAGTGGATTGGATACATTTCTGATCAAAAGGTGAGAACATATATTTTAAAAAAAGCTGATGAATTTGCTGGATATTTTGAACTTATTTTTCACAAGGAAAGGAAAGAGACTGAAATTGCTTATCTAGGTTTACTGAAAGAATATCAAAATAAAAAATTAGGCTCATTTCTTTTAACGTCAGCTATAAAGAATTCTTTTTTAGAAAATACTAATAGGGTATGGGTGCATACTTGTTCACTAGATCACAAACATGCTTTAAATAATTATATATCAAGAGGTATGAAAATTTACAAAACAGAGTCAGTCTCAATTTAATTTTGTTGAGGTAAAATGAACAAATTATTGTTTAATTTTTGATTCCTCTTAACCGAAGCTAAAAATGTAATGCTAAGATTTTGATAAATATCTTTAGTTTGCCATCCGATTAGATTAAGATTTCTATAATCAAAAAAAATATTAACTTCAAAATCTCTTTCAAAAAATTTAAAATTTACAAATTTTTCATTTAAAATTCTTTCATCTAAACTTTTGATTTTATTAATTAAAAAATTTTTATTTAAAATCAAATCTAACGGTGTTCTTTTGAGTGGATAAAGGTAATAACTACTATTAGTTTTAATAACTATTGATTCTCCATTGGAAACCAAAATTTTACCATTTTTTAAATTGTATTTACAAAATATTTTTTGGGGGTATGAAATAGCGCAATGACCGTTTTCTGTTTTACCGTTAATATTTTGTTCAAAATTAAATGTTAAATTATTGGTAGCTTCTAAATTTTGAATAATTCTTTCTTTAATTTTTGCTGAAGCTTCAGTAATTGAAAATAGAAGAAAAAAAAAAATTAGTTTATTAATCATTAAAGAACATCTCGTTTTCCTACATGATTAGCTTTACTTACAATACCTTGTTCCTCCATCATATCAATTATTCTAGCAGCACGATTATATCCAATCTGAAGTTTTCTTTGTAGAAAAGATGTTGATGCTTTTCCCTCAGATTTTATTATCTCCACAGCTGATTGATAAAGTTCGTCTTTGTCACCAAGATCCTTAGATCCATCGCCCATTTCTTTTTCATCTGCAAAATTTAAGATTTCGTCAACATAATCAGGCTCTGCTTGTAACCTCAGAGAGTTATTGATATTTTCAATTTCATTATCAGATACGAATGGAGCGTGTATTCTAACAATTCTATTGGCAGATGACATGTATAACATATCTCCTTTACCTAACAACTGTTCAGCGCCTTGTTCTCCTAAGATAGTTCTACTATCTATTTTAGATGTAACTTGAAAAGATATTCGTGTAGGGAAATTTGCCTTTATAGTGCCAGTTATAACATCCACGCTTGGTCTTTGTGTGGCCATAATAATATGTATCCCTGCTGCTCTTGCCATTTGTGATAATTTTTGAATGTAATTTTCAATCTCTTTTCCTGCTACCAACATTAAATCCGACATCTCATCAACCACTACTATGATGTAGGGCATTGGAAGTTTATGTTTTGAATTATATCCATCAATATTTCTCACACCTTCCTTTGTCATTAATCTGTATCTATTTTCCATTTCTTTTACGACCCAACCTAAAACTGAAGCTGCTTTTTTAGCCTCAGTTATTACGGGACATAATAAATGTGGCACACCTTCATAGGTTGAAAGTTCAAGCATTTTAGGATCTATCAAAATAAACTTACATTTTTCTGGAGTATGTCGATAAAGAAGAGACAGTATGATGGTATTAATACAAACGGATTTTCCTGAACCGGTCGTTCCAGCAATTAATAAGTGAGGCATAGAAGATAAGTCCCCCACTATTGGATTTCCAGATATACTTTTACCTAAAGCAATTGGTAATTTAATTTCTTTTTTTTTAAAGTCAGGATTGGTCAAAATTTCACTAAGATAAACATTCTCTCTCTTTGTATTTGGAAGTTCGATACCAACGGTATTACTTCCTGGAACAGTGGAGATTCTTGCAGACTCAGAACTTGTATTTCTAGCGATATCATCAGAAAGATTAATTATTTTTGATACTTTTACCCCAGCTGCTGGCTCGAATTCATTTAGTGTAACTACAGGTCCATGGCTAATTTTTTTAATTTTTCCATTAACACCAAAGTCTAGTAAGATTTTTTCTAAAAAATCAGAATCGTTGGACTGGTTTTTTTCAGCGCTATCTCTCTCCTTTCTCGAAGGAATTTTAAGCAAATCTAAGCTTGGCAAATTAAATTTTAATTTTTCAGTTTTTTTAATTTCATCAGCTTTAATAAACGGTAAGTCTTCTTGAATTAAGTTTTTAATCTCATCTTGAGGAATATATTCGTTTATCACTTCGCTTTCATCTGTATAATTTTTCTCTTTTCTGTTTAAATTTAAAATTATCTTTTTTGTAAAGTTAAAAAATTTTTTTGGACTAAAATTTATGCTAAGTAAAAAAAATACTAAAATAAATATTATTAATAAATAATAAGATACGATTTCATTTATAATTATCAAATTATCGAATATATTTTCACTTAAATAAATTCCAACAAATCCTCCATTTCCATTAATAAAAAGCGCAAAAGCAGTATTATAAAAATAGCTAAAGAACAGGGATCCAAATATTGAGTATAAAATTGAATAAAATAAATTTTCAATTATTAAAAAAAAATTTTTATAATAAATTATATTTACACCTGTAAAAATAAGAGTAAGTGCAATAAAAAAAGAAATTAGACCAATAGATTGAAAAAAAAGATCTGAAATGTAACTGCCTCTAATACCGAGTAGATTCTTTATTTCTATATTTTCAGGAAATATAAAGTTCGGATCTTCTGGAGAATAAGATATCAAAGAAATAAATAAGACTAAACCAGCAAGTAAAATTAAGATACCAAATGTCTCTGACAATCTTTTTGCAATGAAAACTAAAGTTAAATTGGCGATTTTTTTTATATTCATATTTACTAAATCAAATTTATCACTTTGTATCATCTAATTTTTCTTGTTAAAATTAAATTTATTATGAAAGTTTGTATAATCGGAAATAACTTAACAAGTCTTGCTTTGGCAAAAGCTTTAGTTAATAAGGAGATATTTGTTGATATTTTATACAAATATAAAAACATAAGTCTCGATAAGACTCGTACTATAGGACTTTCAAAGTCTAATATAAATTTTTTTATTAAAAATATATCAAATATTAATAAAATTTTGTGGCCAATAAAAAAGATAAAGATTTTTTCAGAAAACTCTGGAAATAAGGAAATAATTAAATTTAACGATCCAAATAATAACCTCTTCTCTATTATGAGTAATTATAAGTTATACAATCAATTAAATTCTGAACTGTGTAAAAACAAATATTATAAATCAAAAAAAAGTATTTCATTAAAAAGTTTAATTAAGCTTGATCACGATTTAATAATTAATTGTGATCATAATCATGAGATAACAAAAAAACTTTTTTTTAAAAAATTTGAAAAAAATTATGACAGTTTTGCTTTTACCACGATAATAGAACATAAAAAGTTGATAATGAATAATACAGCGATACAAATTTTTACAAATAGAGGCCCAGTTGCTTTTCTACCTATATCAAACAATAAAACATCAGTAGTTTATTCTATGAGGTCAAAAGTAAATGAAAACAATTTTGATATGAAAAAATTTATTTCTAGGTTTAACTCATTTTATGAGATTCAGAAAATAAATAAAATTTCTAAATTTCAGTTGAAAGCATTAAGCCTGAGAAAATATTATAAATCTAACATATTAGCTTTTGGAGACTTATTACACAAACTTCATCCATTAGCAGGTCAAGGATTCAATATGTCAGTAAGGGATATAAATAAATTGTTAAATGTAATTGATAGAAGAATTGAGCTTGGTTTGCCTCTAGACCAAACTGTGTGCAAAGAGTTTCAAAATCAAACCAAAAGTGATAATTTTATTTTTTCAGAGGGAATTGATTTTGTTTATGAGTTTTTTAATTCTCAAAATACAATTCGAAATAAGTTAGTAGACACTACTATTAAATATATTGGTAAAAATAAATTTTTAAACGAGTATTTTAAAAAGATCGCTGATGTAGGATTAAAAACTTAGCTTATTGGATAGTCGTATTTTCAAATTGATCGTAAGTGTAGGTATTTAAAATTTGGGCAATTTTTGTTTTTCTAGTATTTAAATTTTGTGCCTCTAGTAAAACTTGTTTTTCCTCCAAACTAAATGGTGAAGCCATTGCAAGAGCATTAATAGTTTCGTCTAAACTTTGTTTTTTTAAGGCTGTCCAATTAATTACAAAACCCCTTTTTTCAAATAATGTTTTAAAATCTTTAAAAATCAGTTCTAAATCTGAAAATTTTAAGTCCTCTTTTTTATCATTTAAATCATCTGTATAATTATTAAAGTTTATTTCAAATTCCCTATATTTTTTTTCTGAATAAATTTCTTTTTTAATTTCAAATCTAATTATACCTTTTAAGTCAATTAAATATCTACCATCTTCAGTCTCTTTAAAACTAGTTATTTTACCAAGGCACCCAATTTTATGAAGAACAGGTGACTTTGTGTCATCAAAATTTTCTATTGTTTTTGGCTGAACCATCCCAATTAATTTATCAGATTTCATACTGTCATTGATCATTTCAACATATCTGGGCTCAAAAATGTTTAAAGGCACAGTGGTTTTTGGGAAAATGATAAAATTACTTAATGGAAAAACGCGTATTTTTTTTGGAAGATTCATAATTTTTATAAAGTATATAATATAAAGTATAAAAATATTTTAAAGATTAAATAAATGATTATTTGGCTTTCTTCATACCCCAAAAATGGAAATACATGGTTAAGATCTTTAATAAGTGCTTATTATTATTCAAATGACGGTCTTTTTATAGGTGATAAAAATTTAAGAAATATTGAGCAATTTCCTACAAAAAAAAACCTTCAAGGTTTTGATTTTGATCGAAGTAAAGCCGGGGATAGTGCTAGATTTTGGGTCCAAGCTCAAGAAAAAATAAATACAGATAAAAAGGTAAGATTCTTCAAAACTCACAATGCTTTGGTTAAATTAGGTCAAAATGATTTTACTAATCAAAAAAATACTCTTGGTGGAATTTATATTGTTCGTGATCCTCGTAATGTTATAGATTCCATGTCAAGGCATTTTCAAATTAATCATGATGAGGCCTTGATCGCAATGCAAGATGAAAAAAATTTTACTTATGATTTTAAAAAAAAAAATGATTACAGCGATTATCAATTTATTAGTTCATGGGAAAAAAACTATCAGTCATGGAAATACAATAAATTAATTCCAGTCAAATTTTTAAAATATGAAGATTTATTAAATGAAACATTTTTTGTATTTAAGGATATAATAGAATTTACAGACAAATTAATTAATAATAAAAGTGGATTTAATAGAGAGAAAGCCAAAAATGCTGTGAAAAGTACTTCATTTGAAAATTTAAAAAAGATAGAAGAAAATGATGGATTTGGTGAGACAATTAATGCACGCAAAGACAACAAAAAAATTCCTTTTTTTCATCTAGGACCTAAAAATAAATGGCAAAAAAATTTTGACAATGAATACATTGAAAAAATAAATCGCATCTTTGAAAAAAATTTGAACGAATTGAGTTATTTATAATTTAAATTCCTTGAAATAATAATTCACATTTAATATATTATCTAAGTTTTGCGGGCATAGCTCAGTGGTAGAGCGTCTCGTTGCCAACGAGAAGGTCGAGGGTTCGACCCCCTTTGCCCGCTCCAATTTGTTTATGAGTGATTTATTAAAAAAAAGATGTGTGCCTTGTGAAGGCGGAGTTAAAGCTTTTGATATGTCTGAAATACATTTATATCAAAAAAAAGTTGACGGATGGGAGATTATTCAAAATGATAAAAAAGTTTATCTTTTAGAAAAAAAATTCAAATTTAAAAATTTTTTAGAAAGTCAAAAATTTGTTAATGAAGTAGGAAAAGTTTCAGAGGAAGAGGGTCATCATCCAGATATAATGTTTGGGTGGGGGTATGCCAAGATTAATATTAGTACTCACGCTATAGAGGGTTTATCTGAAAATGATTTTATATTAGCTGCTAAAATTGACCAGATAATCAATGTCTAAAATGTCGAGTTCTTGAGAAAACTAAAACAGTATTTGTATCGTTTGCAAATTTTATAATTTCCTTATCCCTTATTGATCCAGCAGGTTGAACTATTGCAATAGCTCCTGATTGAACTAATTTTTCTATCCCATCTACAAACGGAAAAAAGGCATCAGAGGCGGCCACAATTTCATGTCTAAGTTTTGAAAATTTATTCATTTTATTTATAGCAATTTCACAACTATCTAATCTACTAGGTTGTCCTGAACCAATACCAATTGTTGATTTATCACTAGCTAAAACGATCGCATTAGATTTTACATAACGACACACGTTAAAAGCAAATATCAAATTAGCAAATTGTGATTTGGTGGGTTTTTTTTTTGAAACAATTTTAAAATCTTTATCAGTAAAATTTTCTTTATCCTCAGATTGTATAAGCGTAAAATTATCTACAGAGTTTAATTTCCAGGGTTCACCAAAGAATATCTTTGATGAGTCTATAAGTCTAAGATTTTTTTTTAATTTTAATATTTTAAGTGCATTTTTATCAAAACCGTTTGCTATAACGACTTCTAGAAAAATTTCACTTAACATTAAAGCTATTTTTGTTGTAACTCTGTAATTACATGAAACAATTCCACCAAAAGCACTTATAGGATCTGACTGTAGTGCTAGTTTATAACTATCTAAATTATTTTTAAGCGCTGAGACACCACAAGGGTTTCCATGTTTTACTATAACTGTCCCAGTATTTTTTGGAAATGATTTTGAAAGAGTTAGTGCTGAAAAAATGTCACTGTAATTATTGTAACTTAAGGCTTTTCCATGAATTTGATTTATTTGATTTTTTTTATTTTGAGAATAAAATGCACTTACCTGATGAGGATTTTCGCCATATCTAAGATTTTCTACTAAATTAGTATACAGGATTTTTCTTTTGGGAAAATTGATATTATTATAGTTATTTAAATAATTTGATATAACAGCATCATTATAAGCAGTTTCACCAAATGCAATCCTAGACATTTTTTCTCTAAATTTTAAAGTCGTACATCCTTTATTTTTTTTTAACTCATTAATAAGCTCAGAATATTGATCAAGAGATGTTATCACAACAACGTCATTATAATTTTTTGCTGCCGCTCTAACCATAGTTGGACCGCCAATATCAATGTTTTCTATTATTTTGGAGTGGTTATCTGTTAACTCTAAAGTTTTTTCAAAAGGATAAAAATTTGAAATTACCAGGTCAATATTTTCAAAGTTGTTTTTTCTCATATCTTTAAGATGAGATTTTTTGTTTCTTTTATTTAAAATTCCACTATGAATTTTAGGGTGCAAAGTTTTTACTCTTCCATCGAGGATTTCATTAAAATCAGTAAAATCTGAAATTTCTATGCATTTAAATTTTAATTTCTTAATTTCTTTAAAAGTTCCACCAGAGCTAATTATTTTTATGTTGTTTTTTTTTAGCTCTTGCAGCAAAGGTTTTAAGTAAGATTTGTCAAAAAGAGATATTAATGCGGTTTTAATTTTTTTCATTATATCCTCTTAATCTCCCATTTAATATTTTCTTCATTATCATTTGCAATACCAGATATAAAAATATTTTGATTTTCAATATATGAATTTTTATTACCGAAGTATAAACCATTATCAATATTTATTTCATAATTATTGCATGTAAATTTCCATCCCTCGTCATCTAATTCAATTAAAATAGATTTATTATCTTGTGTTTTCATTAATTTTATATTTGGTTGCAAATGAAATCGAATTTCAAATTTATAATTCTTATCTATTTTTTTTTTAAGAATTTTATCATTTCCTACAAATGCCATTTGTTTGGGATAAAATTCAATACTTCTCTCATGTATTGAGTTGTAATTTTTTAAATATCCATCATGACAGGCAGTAATTTTCCAATAATTTTTCTCAAAAATAATTTTTTTTTGAGATATTTTTAATCCTGTTTTAAGAACCCAAGAGCCTCTTCCCTTTAAAAATTTACAAGATGAGCTGTCATCAATTATTAGAGTGCTGTGAGCAGCAGAAGATTTTGATAACTTATTGAGTTTTTGATTTACTTTATTGTAATATCCACAATTACTAATTAACTTTTTACCATTTGACACAATCTCAAAGGATAAAGCACCTGATTGATAATCTTTTGAATATTTGAAATCTGGAGAAGAACCGGTATCCATTGCTAGACAAATTTTTTTATCTCGCAGAATTGTGTAACCACCATAGTCTTTATCCTCATTTTTAAACTTATAGCCTAATCTTTTAAGATAATTGTCGAAGTGTTCATTATTAGATATATTATTCCCATTAAATAAAAGATTTACCTGAGTGTTTTGCCAAAAATAAGCATAAGCTTTTCCAAAATAGTATATTGTTTCTTCCACGAGGTCAGGAATTTCAACTTGAGATTCTTTAAACCATTCTTTTATAAGAATGAAATATTTCAAAAAAAAAACTTGTTGTTTAATATTTCTTGATTTAATAAAACCTTCGTTATCTAATAAATTTTTTATTATTTTTTTTAAAAAACCCAATCCAAATATTAAATATTTTTTATCAATTTTGTAACACAATCCAGTTAAAATAATTGCTGAGCAACCAATTATTTTATCCTCTAAATTTTTAGAATTTTTTATCTCATTAATTAGATGATTAGTTTGCTTTTGAATCATGTAATCAAAAACTGATCTATACTCCTCGTTACTTTCGTTATAAGAAAGTTGATGGTTAGATAACCATGAAATTATTCTTTTAGCAGTAGTATCAAATTCCCAACTTTCTTTTTGATAGCGACTATTTCTATTGATCCAATCTAAAATTACCTCTTGAGTTATTTTTTTTGATGATTTTAGATCGAGGCTAAAAAACCAAAAAAAATTATTTAATCTTTTATATTCTTTAGATTCTTTTTTATCTTCCCAAATTTTATTAGAATTCAAATCATCAACTTTATATTTTTTATTTTGATAATTTATTAGAGATGATAATAAATAGGGACTTGGTTTGTAATAAAACTCAACTTCTAAAGTTTTTGAAATTTTTCTTTCGTATAAACTAGAATTTTTATAAATATTTTTAACTTTTTCATTTATGTAACTGATAGTGTCATTAAGATTTTCAAAAAATTCATTCAGTAACATTCTACACTTCTTTAAGTGTTTCAATATTCTTCTTAATATTTCCGTTATTCTCTTTAAAAATTGTTGTACCTGATACTAATATATTTGCTCCAGCCTCAATTGCTGTTTTAGAGTTATCAAAGTTTATTCCACCATCAATCTCAATATCGAAGCTTAAATTTTCTTTCTTTTGTATTTTTTTTAATTCTTTTATTTTAATTAAAACTTCAGGCATGAATTTTTGCCCTCCAAATCCAGGATTTACACTCATTATAAGAACCAAATCAATCTGATTTAAAAAATTTAAGATCACATCAGTTTTGGTTTCTGGATTTAGAGAAACTCCAACTTTTTTATTTAAGTCTTTAATTCTTAAAATGGATGACTGAAGATCCTCCGTGGCCTCAGGATGTATTGTGATGATATCTGCTCCAGCATCAGAGTAAGCTTCTATGTATTTATGTACTGGAGAAATCATTAAGTGTACGTCAAAAGGTATTGAAGTATGCTTTTTTAAAGCCTTAATTACTTGAGGACCAATAGTTAAATTTGGAACAAAGTGGCCATCCATAACGTCAACGTGTATCATGTCGGCGCCAGCTTTTTCTAATCTTTTTATTTCATTCCCTAATTGGCTAAAGTCAGCTGATAGAATCGATGGTGATATTTGTATTTTTTTCATTGAAACTATAACTTACTTGTATCAATTTTTAAAATTTAGTTTAATTAAAAAATTGATAAATTTGTCTCGATATTTCACTTTCAAGAGGAAAAGATAACATACCCATCACTGAATAGCCCAAAATCCAAGGCATAAGGTAAAATCTTATCATAAAGAAAAACCAAGCAACGTATAAGGGTACGATTGGTTGAATTATAAAAGATGGAGTTATAGGTTTAAATAAATTAATAAGAGGATTAGTAAATTTTACAAAAACTCTCATAAAAAAAAATTGAGAGTCCTCTCTTTGAAAAATATTCATTGCTACTCTACCAATCAGAGTCCACATTATCACTCCTAAAATATAATCAATTATATATACTAAAGGATGAAAGTTAGCAGACATTTAAGATTTATATTTGAAAAAAGTAGAAATTAAAAGGGGCGAAATTAATCGCCCCTTATAAAGATTATTTTATTGTTTGCCGATGATAGATCTACCAGATGGTATTCTAACTTCGTCAACCATTCTCTGCGTAGCAGCACTTGGTTCTGAAGTTATTAAACTTACCACAACCATAGATACTAAGCTGACAGCTGAACCAAAGATACCAAACGTTAACTGTGTTATACCTAAGAATCCGCTTCCACCTGTTCTTACCCAAACTAGGTAACCAGCACCAGAAATTAATCCTAAAGCCATACCAGCTATAGCACCTTCTTTGTTAGCTCTCTTCCACCATACACCAAGTACAAGTGGGAAGAATAGTCCTGACATCGCAAAGTCAAAAGCCCAGATTACTGAACCTAAGATACCTTGGATCTCAAGAGCTGCGATTGTTGCTCCTGCAAAACCAATTACTACAAGTAATACCCTTGCAACAACTAGTCTCTTCGCAGTCTCAGCTTTTGGATCGATGATCTTATAGTAAACATCGTGTGAGATTGCGTTTGCAATTGCTAAAATCAAACCATCAGCTGTTGACATGGCAGCTGCCATACCTCCAGCAGCAACTAGACCTGAGATTACATATGGTAATCCAGCTATTTCTGGAGTCGCTAATACAACGGCTTTACCACCCATGAAAAACTCATTTAACTCTAGAGTTCCATTTCCGTTAAAGTCGCTTACAAACATCAAGTTTGCTTGGTTCCAGTTTTGATACCAATCTATCGCTTGAACTTCTGAAATTGATTTACCAATAATACCTGTTGGTAGTGACGGGTCAATCAATGACAACTTAGATAGCGTCGCTAACATTGGAGCAGAAGAATAAAGTAGGAAGATAAAGAATAATGACCAACCTACTGATTTTCTAGCTGCTTTTACACTTGGAGTAGTAAAATATCTCATCATAACGTGAGGCAATGAAGCTGTTCCCATCATCATTGCTAACGCTAATGAAATAAATGCCCAAGGTGTTGCGTTCACCGCTGAGTGAGCTTTAGTTATTCCAGCTAAACCTTTTGGTACTTCTTTTAGATTTTCAGCAGAGTTTTTAACAAAACCAAACTGAGCCTCTAATTCGGCTATTCTAGAAACTTCATCAGCTAACATGAAGTGAGGGAAGAAACCCGCACCCATTTTGTTACTGATCCAGAATACTGGTAATAAGTAAGCTATGATTAGTACGATATATTGAGCTACCTGTGTCCAAGTTACCCCTCTCATACCGCCAAGCATTGAACAAAGTAAGATACTTATTAGTCCAACGTATACAGCGTATTGAAATGGAATATCCAGTGCAACAGATGCAATTGTGCCTGTGGCGTTAATTTGTGCAGTCACATAAGTAAATGAAGCAACAGTTAAAACTACTACTGCCATGAATCTACTTAAATTACCACCGTATCTTGTACCTATAAAATCTGGAACTGTGTAACAGCCAAATTTTCTTAAGTAAGGTGCTAATAGTGATGCAACTAATACATATCCACCAGTCCAACCTACAAGTAGTGCCATATATCCGTAACCTTTAAAGTAAATACCACCAGCCATTGCAACGAATGAAGCACCAGACATCCAGTCTGCTGCTGTCGCCATTCCGTTGAACACGGTTGGTACTTGTCTTCCAGCTACGTAATACGCATCTGCTTGCGCTGTACGTGATAGATAACCAATTATTGCATAGATGGCTACAGTAAAGGCAACGAAACAAATTCCGATTGCTTTAGCTGACATACCCATCTGCTCACCAATTGACATAATGATTATGAAACCTAAAAATCCTCCTGTATAGATTCCATAAACTTTAGGTAAATTGTCTATAAAATTACCTTTTAGCATTAGTCATCTCCTCTCTCACTAAAGCCGAACTCTTCATCAATTTTTTCTTGTCTATTCGCAAACCAGAAAATTAGTATTACGAAAATCCCAAGAGAACCTTGACAAGTGAACCAATAAGTCAACGGATAACCAAATGGTCCCGTAACCTCGTTCATTTCAGCCCCGAATAAGAAGATGCCAATTGAGAAAACAAACCAAATTGCTAAAGTCATCATTAGCAAACCCTTGGATTTTTCCCAGTGTTGTTCTTGTTTTGACATTTATACCTCTCTCTTTTTAGTTATAACTGGCGAAAACCATAACCATTATGAAATAGATTTAAAGTGTTAAAATTGGTAAATTTACTGGCCTTTTTCAGTTATAAGTGTCAAAAATAGGGCTTTTTATGGGTAAATACAAATTAACTTGGAGAGACTTAACTTTAAGTGATTTTAAAACTTATCTCTTCGCCATGTTCAAAGCTTTCATTCCTAAAGGGAAAATTAGTAACTTAGATGAACTTGAAGCTTTTATTAAAACAAAATCTGCTTGGGTAAGCCAAGTCACTCTTTATGGATATCTTAAAACGAGGATGGGAACTAGATACGTACTTCATTTCGAGAATGATACTTTCATGGACTCAGTTAACCTTGCTAAGTGGAATATTTATTCAGTTGCTCTCCAAGATCTTACATTCTTTACATTTTCAAAGCTTAAAGCAAATTTTAATTATCAAGATACTGAAAAGGCAAAAGAAATTTTTTTAAAAATTTTAGATGACGAAATTACAAACAAAATGCCGACAGATATTATAGAAAATGCAAAAAAAAGTTTTGATGAAAGATTACTGAATATCAATTGGGATAATTATCATAATGATTTACCGTTTAATTCTAGTGCATTATCATTATACAAGTGGGCACCAATCGCTGATGATTTAAAGACGTTAGATCGTAAAATTGTTCTTAATTCAGTTATTTTAAAATGGGATGTTGTAAAAAAAGAATTTAAAGAAAGAATAAAGTTTTAAATATTTTTTCTGTTATCTACCAAACTATCTACAACAGTTGGATCAGCAAGAGTAGTTGTATCTCCTAATTGTCCATGTTCATTTGCTGCAATTTTTCTTAAAATTCTTCTCATAATTTTTCCAGACCTTGTTTTTGGAAGTCCTGGGGTAAAATGAATTAGATCTGGTGTTGCCAAAGGCCCTATTTGTTTTCTAACCCAAAGTTTTAGTTCTCTATCTAAGTCGCCAGTCTCACTCTCCCCTGCGTTAAGTGTAACATAACAGTATAATCCATTTCCCTTAATATCATGAGGATATCCAACTACTGCGGCCTCAGCTACTTTTGGATGTGCAACAAATGCGCTTTCAATTTCAGCCGTACCTAGATTATGTCCTGAAACAATAATCACATCATCAACTCTACCAGTGATCCAGTAGTAACCATCTTTATCTCTTTTACATCCATCTCCAGTAAAATATTTTCCGTCAAACTGTGAAAAATACGTATCAATAAACCTTTGATGATCACCATATACCGTTCTCATTTGGCCAGGCCAAGATTGAGCTATACAAAGCCTACCTTCGCCTTCACCTTTTATTTCTTTTCCATCTTTATTAACTAATACCGGTTTAATTCCATAAAAAGGTTTTGTTGCTGACCCTGGTTTTAATGGAATAGCTCCAGTTTGTGGTGCAATAAGAATTCCCCCTGTTTCTGTTTGCCACCATGTATCAACTATCGGACATTTTGAATTTCCAACTGTTTTATAATACCACATCCACGCTTCTGGATTTATTGGTTCTCCAACAGTTCCCAATAGTTTTAAGGATTTTCTAGAAGTTTTATTGACTGGGCCATTGCCCTCTCTCATTAAGGCTCTTATGGCCGTTGGCGCAGTATAAAAAGTATTTACTTTATATTTGTCTACTATCTGCCACCACCTTGAGCTATCAGGATAATTTGGAACACCTTCAAACATTATAGTGGTTGCACCATTTGCAAGAGGACCATAAATTATATAACTATGACCAGTTACCCACCCAATATCTGCTGTGCACCAATAAATATCGTTTGGTTTATAATTAAAAATGTATTGATGAGTCATAGAAGCATAAACCATATATCCCCCGGTAGTATGCAGAACCCCTTTAGGTTTTCCTGTTGATCCTGATGTATAAAGAATAAATAAAGGATCTTCTGCATTCATTTCTTCAGGCTCAGAATGACTTGGAACATCTTTTATCAAATCATGATACCAAACATCTCGATCTTCATTCCAGAACACATAGTTACCAGTTCTCTTCACTACAATACATTTTTTGACGTCTGGGCAATTAGATAAAGCTTCATCTGTTGTTGCTTTCAGAGGAATAGTCTTACCTCCCCTCACTCCTTCATCCGCCGTAATTATATATTCAGATTTACAATCATTAACTCTTCCCGAGATTGATTCTGCAGAAAAACCTCCAAAAATTATCGAGTGTACTGCACCTATTCTTGCACAAGCCAACATTAGGATTGCTAATTCGGGAATCATTGTCAGATAAATAGTTACACGATCACCTTTTTGTATTCCTAATTTTTTTAAGCCATTAGCAGCTTTTGAAACCTTTTGATGTAATTGTTTATAAGAAACTTTTTGAGTATCCTTTGGATCATCACCTATCCAAATAATCGCAGTTTTATCTTTTTTATCTTTTAAATGACGATCAATACAGTTAACTGACGCGTTTAAAGTACCATCTTCAAACCACTTAATTCTCACTTCATCTTTGCTATACTTCACGTCCTTTATCTTTTTGTAAGGTTTTATCCATGTAATTCTTTTTCCCTCTTTTTTCCAAAATGTATTGTTATTTTTAATAGATTCAGAGTATTTTTTTTGATATTGAGATTTATTTGCTAGACTTCTTTTAATCCACTCAGGTTTGATCTTAATTATTTGTTCCTTTGTGGATGCCTCAATTTTTTTACTTTTAGATTTTTTTGTATAAGTTTTTTTAGCTTTCGAAATTCTTCTTATTTCTCTCTTTTTTCTTGAATACTTTTTCTTAACTTTTTTCTTTTTTGATTTTTTTTTCTTTGGCATATACTTAAAATTTACTCATCTTATTTAAAATCTTCCAGCTTTTAGAGTCAATAGGCATTACAGATAATCTGCTTTGTTTAATTAAAGATAAATGGCTTAAATCCTTACTTTTTTTTATGTCCTCCAAAGTTACTGGTTTATCTAATTTTTTTAAAAATCTAACAGTTACTGCCACAAACTTTCCTGATTTGTCTGTTTTATCAATATAATGTTCTTTTGTAACCACTACAATTCCAACAATTTCTTTGCCAATATTTGAGTGGTAAAAAAAACACTTATCCCCCTTTTTCATATTCTTAAGATTTTTAGCTGCTTGATAATTTCTTACACCATCCCAGGGCGCACCTTTTGGGCCAGCTTTTTTTTGTTGATCAATTGACCATACATCAGGTTCAGATTTCATTAACCAATATTGCATTATAATTTTACTCCGGCTCCTTTTAAAAAACTCGCTTTTTCATCTAATGGCCATCTTGGTTTTGCTGGATAATCTAGATCATTAAACTGTTTTAACTTAAATTTTTCTAAACCTACCATTCCAATCATTGCAGCATTATCACAACAAAGGTCAATTGGAGGAAATATACTTTCATAATTTTTTTCTTCACATAAATTAATTAACATTGATCTAATTTTTTTATTTGCTGCAACACCACCAGCTACTACAAAAACTTTTTTTTTAAGAGTTTTATTTTTTTCAAATTGTTCAAAAGCAATTTTAGTTTTTTTAGATAATATTTCTTCGATAGTCTTTTGAAACGATGCAGCTAAATCAAATTTTTCTTGTTCTGTTTTGATAGTTTTATTTATTTTTAAAACAGCCGTTTTTAGTCCAGCAAATGATAAATTACACCCACCTTTATTGAAAATTGGTTTTGGCAAATTGTATTTTTCTGGATCACCATTTTTAGCTAAAACTTCGATTTGTGGACCACCCGGAAACTCAATCCCCAAAAGTTTGGCTGTTTTGTCAAATGCTTCTCCTAGAGCGTCATCAATAGTAGTTCCCAACCTTTCATATTTTCCTAAACCTTGAACACTAAGATATTGTGAGTGCCCTCCAGATATTAAAAGAAGTAAATATGGATAATCTAATAATGAATGTATTTTAGGACTCAGTGCATGCCCTTCTAGATGATTAACAGCAATAAAAGGTTTGTTTATTATCGAAGCAAAAGTTTTTGCAAAACTTAAACCAACGGATAAACATACAATAAGCCCTGGTCCTGCAGTGCAGGCTACTGCATCAATTTCCTCTATTTTTTTTCCACTCTCACTTATTGCTCTTTGAACGATCAAATCGATTTTTTCTATATGAGATCTAGCTGCTAATTCTGGAACAACTCCACCAAATTCTCTATGAACCTCTACCTGACTGGATACAATATTAGATAATATAATTGGTAATCCTTGATCATTTTCAGATATCAAGGAGGCCGCTGTTTCATCACAACTAGACTCTATTCCAAGAATTAAGGGTTTTTTACTCATTCAAATAGTTTTTAATAATTGTACAATCCCAATACAAGTAAGAAATAAATTTATTTATGAGTAAAAAAATTACTATTGGATCAAGAGGCAGCAAGTTAGCTTTACTATATGCACAAAAAGTAAGAGATAAAATTATAAAAAATACTGATTTTATAGAGCAAGATATTGTTATAAAAAAAATAACCACCAAAGGTGATGAGTTTAAAGATGTAAGATTGTCAGAATTTGGTGGGAAGGGACTATTTTCAAGCAACATAGAAAAAGAGCTAAAGTATAAAAATATAGATATAGCAGTTCATGCTCTTAAAGACATGCCTGCTTTAGAAACTGAAGGCCTTACCACAGATGCATTTTTAGAAAGAAATGATCCAAGAGAAATTCTTATTACATTAAACAAAAAAAAATTAAGTGAACTAAAAACTAATTCTGTTATTGGAACTTCTTCTTTTCGAAGAGAATATCAGATAAAAAAAATTAGATCGGATATTCAATGTAAACTTATCAGAGGTAATGTTGATACAAGATTAAAAAAGTTAAAAGATGGATTATATGATGCAATAATTTTATCTTATGCAGGAATTAAATTTTTAGAGTTTGGTAATGAAATTTCAGAAATATTTTCTCCAGAAAAAATAATTCCTAGTGCCGGTCAAGGTATAATAGCACTTCAATGTAGAGAGCAAGATCAAAAAATAAACTCGATTTTAAAAAATATAAATCATGAAGAAACATATATGAGAGCGCATAGCGAAAGAAACGTTTTGAAAGTTTTGGAAGGTGATTGTGAAACGGCTGTTGGAGTTTATTCCAAAATAGAGGGTGGTAAAATTACTTTAGAGGCTGAGCTTTTTTCACTTGACGGTCTAGAAAGATTTTATGAAAAAAAAACTGGTAAATTAGAAGAATATATTGGAATAGGTAAAGAAGTTGGTGAAATTTTAAAATTAAAATCTAATAATTCTTATAAAAAGTAATATGCATATTTTGTTAACAAGACCTTTAGAAGATTGTTCTGAAATGATTATTAAATTTCAATCTCTAGGTCATAAAGTTTCTCATCTCCCGTTACTACGTGTAGAGAAAACATTTTATGATGAAATTGATTTTATAGATTATAATGGGATCATCTTCACCAGCGCTAATGCTGTTAAATTTTTAAATCTGAATGAAATTAATAAAACAATTAAATGTTTTTGTGTTGGAGAAGCTACTGAAAAAAAGGCAAGAAGCTTAGGTTTTCAAAATACAATTGCTGCAGATGGAAATGTTTCAAATTTAAAAGAATTAATTATACAAAATTATAATTCATCAACTGGTAAGCTACTTTATATAAGTGGAGAAATAATATCAGTAAATCTAGATCAACAATTATTAAATGAAGGTTATAAAATTAAAAGAAT
>CACLTO010000013.1 GCA_902609915.1 uncultured Pelagibacteraceae bacterium | reverse complement strand
AATTAATTGATAATAAGCACACTGGAAAATTTATTTCCAATATTACTAACGATGTTGCTCATTTAACAAATTTAATTAGCACTGCAATTTTGAATATATTCAAAGATAGTTTAACCTTAATTGGTTTACTTAGTGTAATGTTTTTTCAAAATTGGGAACTGTCACTTATAGCAATTATAATGATACCGTTAGCTAGCATTGCATCTAGATCATTAGGAAAAAGAATAACCAAAGTATCTTTCGAACAAATGGAATGGGCTGGGGTCTTAAGTTCTTACCTAATAGACATGTTTAAGAATCATAAATTGATTAAAATATTTCAGAAAGAAATCTATGAAAAAAATAGAGCTGAAATTTTTTTAACCAAAGTTATGGAAAGAGGGAAAAAAATGGCAATTGTTTTTGTTAGAGCTTCACCAATTATGGAAATAATGACTGGAATAATAATAGCAATATTAATTTACTACTCTGGAAGACTGGTAATGAGTGACGAAATAGAGATAAGCAATTTTTTTTCTTTTTTAGCAGCTATGATGCTTGCTTACCAACCAGTAAGATCATTAGCAACTTTAAATATTGTTATCAATCAGGGTCTAACTTCGTCAAGAAGAATACTTCCAATTATAGACGAGAAATCCAAATTAAAAAGCAGCCCTAGCGATAAAGAATTAATCCTAAAAAATGGTGATATTGAATTTAAAAAAATTGAATTTTCTTACAACAATGACAATGAAAATAATGATACAAAAAAAATTATAACCTTGAAAAATATTAATTTAAAAATGATCGGTGGAAAAATGACGTCATTAGTTGGTCATAGTGGTAGTGGTAAATCGACAATCCTCAATTTAATTCCAAGAATTTATGATGCTGATCTTGGTGAGATTACTATTGATGACCAATCAATTTATAAAACGAAGCTTGAATCCTTAAGAAATAATATTTCTTTTGTAAGTCAAGACACAAATTTATTTGATGATACAATTAAGAATAATATTGCTTATGCGGATATGGATGCTTCCGAAGAGGAAATATATAATGCTGCTAAGCTCTCTTATGCTTCAGAATTTATAGATAAATTAGAAAATAAATATGAGACAAAAATTGGTGAGAATGGAATAAGATTATCAGGAGGTGAAAAACAAAGATTATCAATAGCTAGAGCTATATTAAAAAAAAGCAAAATAATATTATTAGACGAAGCAACATCATCACTAGATGCTGAAACTGAGGATAAAATTCAAAAAGCAATAAGTTTCCTAACAAAAGATAGAACGACAATTGTGATTGCTCATAGATTATCAACGATACTAAATTCTGATAGAATTTATGTAATAGATTCTGGGAATGTTGTAGCCGAAGGTAATCATCAGGAATTGATGGATAAATCGTCAATCTATAAAAACTTTTATAATAAACAAATTAAAGTTTAATGTTTTTTATTTATAAGGTTTTAATAAATATAGTATTTTTTTTTTCACCTATAATAATACTAATTAGACTGATTAAACGTAAAGAGAATATTAAAAGATTCAAAGAAAAAATTGGTTTTTTTACAAAAAAAAAAGTTTCTGGAAAATTATTTTGGTTTCATGGTGCAAGTGTGGGCGAAATTCAAAGCATTGTACCATTAATTGAAAAGCTAGAGAAAGACAAAAAAATAAATCAAATTTTGATCACATCTAATACTCTTAGTTCATCTTTTATTATAAACAAATTAAATCTTAAAAAAACTATTCATCAATTTTTTCCTATTGATTGTAATTTTATATCATCAAAATTTTTAAATTATTGGAAACCATCGAAAGTTTTCTTCGTTGACTCAGAAATTTGGCCAAATACTATAAATAATTTATACAGTAGAAAAATCCCAATAATACTTCTAAATGGTCGGATTACAAAAAAGACATACAGTAGGTGGATGAAATTCCCAAATCTTTCAAGATTTGTTTTTAGTAAGTTCCATTTATGTTTGTCTGCTAGTGAAGAATCAAAAAAATTTTTAAAAAAGCTTGGTGCAAATAATGTTAAGTTTTTTGGTAATTTAAAATTTAGTCAATCAGAAAGTCAGAGTGTCCAAATAGATAAAAATTTAAAAAAATTTCTTTTAAAAAAAAATTCTTGGTGCGCATCAAGCACTCATTATAATGAGGAAAAATATTGTGGACTAGTTCATCTAAAATTAAAGAAAAAATATAAAGATCTTCTAACAATAATAATTCCAAGGCATGTAGATAGAGTTGACAAAATTAAGAATGATTTAGATAATCTTGACCTCAAAGTTCATTTAGATTTTCCTAAAAACAAAATTAAATCCAACACAGATATATATTTAGTAAATTCCTATGGAAAAACTAAGTCCATTTTCAAAATATGCAAAAATGTATTTCTCGGAGGTTCATTAGTTAATCATGGAGGTCAAAACCCTTTGGAAGCTGCAAAGTACGGTTGCCGTGTTTTTCATGGGCCCAATATATCTAATTTTAAGGAGATTTACGGGCATCTACAAAAAAAAAATATATCTTATAAAGTCGCGAATCAAAATCATTTGACTAATTTGCTTGAGAAAAAACTTGATAAAAAAAACTATTCAAAAAAAACTATCAAAAATTTGACTCTTGAAGGAAAGAAAATTTTAAATAAAATTTTTAATGAAATTTGTTAATATTTGTTAATGAAATTTAAAAAACCTAAATTTTGGGATTATAAAAAGCCTAACTTTATTGCTTATTTACTAACTCCTCTAAATTTAATTATTAGAATTAACAATATTATTTTAAACATTAAACCAAAAAAAAAATATCAAAATATTAAAACGATTTGTGTTGGAAATATTTATGTGGGCGGCACAGGCAAAACACCTACTGTCATTAAACTATATGAAATATTCAAAAATACTAAGTTAAAAGTTTCTACAGCAAAAAAATTTTATTCAGATCAAGAAGATGAGCATATTATTCTAAATAATAAATCCGAATTTATTACTTCAGACAATAGAAAAAAAATTATTCTAAAAGCGATTGAGGAAAATTACGAATTATTAATTTTTGATGATGGTCTTCAAGATGGACAAATTGATTATGATTTCAAATTAGTATGTTTTGACAGTGAAAACTGGATTGGTAACGGCTTTCTGATACCATCAGGTCCTATGCGGGAAAAAATCGAAAGTTTAAAAAAATATGATGCGGTAATTATAAAGAACATTGATGAAAAATTTGACCTTACTGAAATTAATCGGTCTATACATAAGATCAATCCAACAATCAAAATATTTTATTCCTTTTTCAAAATAAAAAATAAAGATGAATTTAGTTTAAATGATAAATTTCTAATATTTTCAGGTATAGGAAATAATAATAGTTTTAAAGAAATATTAATTAAAAATGACTTTAATATAGTTGAAGAAATTGTATTTCCAGATCATTTTGATTATACAACTTTTGATATCTTAAAAATATTAAAAATTGCTGAAAATAAAAATTTAAAAATTATTACAACTGAAAAAGATTATGTAAAGATTCCAAAATATTTCAGAGAGAAAATTAACTTTATTAAAATAGATTTAAAAATATTAGAGCAAAAAAAATTAACTGAATTAATTGAGTCAAAAATCAATGAAATTAATTAAATATACTTTCGAGTTTTTAATAATCATTTTATTATTTCTGTTGTTTAAATTAGTTGGATTAAGAATATCTCAAACTATTGCAGGTTTTATATTCAAAAATTTTGGACCATTATTTAGATCAAAAAAAACTTCTTGTGCGAATTTATCAATAGCTTTTCCTAACTTAAATGAGCCTCAAAAAAATAAGATTATGAATAATATGTGGATCAATTACGGAAAAATTTTTTCTGAATATATGTTTATTGAGAAATTTAGAACATCTCCAAAGTTTTCAAATCAAATAATTATTGAAAATCAAAGCGAGCTTGAAAAAATAAAATTGTCTAACAAACCAGTAATATTTATATCCGGACATTTTAATAATTTTGAATTAATGGCCATGCATTTAGAGAAATCTGGTATTGATTTGGCTGCAGTATATAGACCATTAAATAATTCATTACTTAATCCAATAATGGAGAACATTAGAAAAAAATATATTTGTAAAAAACAAATTAAAAAAGGAATTACTGGCACAAAAGAATTATTAAAAGAATTTAAAAAAGGAACATCTATAGCACTGATGATTGACCAAAGGGTTTCTGAAGGAATAGAAAGTGATTTATTTGGAAAAAAAGCTTTAACAACTACAATTCCAGCACAATTTATTAAAAAATTTGATGTTGCTGTTGTACCTGTTTATATTGAGAGGTTAATTGATAACAAATTTAAATTAAAGATCTTTCAAAATGTTAAATTCTCAAAAGATGACTCTATAGAGGAGATTACATCAAAACTTAATAAAATTTTAGAAAAGATGATAATTACGAATCCTGAACAATGGATTTGGACTCACAGTAGATGGAAAATTTAATTTTAGTCGGTAATACTCTCTTTTTTTAAATGGGCTTCTTTATAAGAATAATAAGCTTCTTGATCTTTTACATTCCAATAATTCAATTTATCAAGTGGAATTTCTTTGCCAGATATCGCACACAAAACATAATCTCCCTTCTCAACAATCTTAAAATTATTTGGTAAATATTTTAATTTAGCTAATTTTTTCATTATTTTTAGTTTATATATATTTATATGAAGATAGGAATAATTGGAAGTGGGGGCAGAGAACACGCTATTTGTACCTTTTTAAAATCATCAGGTAAGGTGGATAAAATATTTTGCTTTCCAGGCAATGCTGGAACCAGTTTTATTGCAGAAAATATTGATGTTAATCTAAATAATTTTGAGGAAATTAAAGAAAAAATTAAAAATCTTAAGATTGATATTGTTGTAGTTGGGCCAGAAAAACCCCTAGTTGATGGAATTGTAGATTTTTTAGAAAAAAATGAAATTAAAGTATTTGGCCCTAATAAAATATCCTCTCAATTAGAGGGCTCAAAGATATTTACAAAAAAATTATGTGAAAAATATAAGATACCAACTGCGAATTTTGGTATTTTTGAAAATGAAGAAAAAAGTTTAAGTTTTTTAGAGAAATGTACATTTCCAATAGTTGTTAAAGCTGATGGTCTAGCTTCTGGAAAAGGTGTTTATATTTGCGATTCTTTCGAGCAATCTAAATTAGCTGTAAATGAAATTTTTAACGGTAAATTTGGAGAGGCTAAGGAAATTTTAATAGAAGAGTTTTTAAAAGGTGAAGAAATGAGTTTTTTTATAATTTCTGATGGTAGAAGTTATAAGAAGTTTGGTTCAGCGCAGGATCATAAAAGAGTTTTAGAGGGCGATAAGGGTAAAAATACGGGAGGGATGGGTGCTTACTCACCTTCTCGGCTTGAAAATAAAGAATTGGATAAAAAAATATTAGAAAGGATAATTGATCCAACATTAAAAGGATTAAAAGATCTAAATACTAAGTTTAAAGGTTTTTTATATGCAGGATTAATGATTGTTGATAATGAACCCTACCTTATTGAATATAATGTAAGAATGGGTGATCCAGAGTGTCAAACAATTCTGCCAAGAGTTAGAACAAATTTTGCAGATATTATTACTGCATGTGTAAATCAAGAACTAAGTTCACTAAATCTTGAATGGTCTGATAAAAAAAGTATTTGTATTGTCCTTTGCTCAAAAGGATATCCTGATAAATATGAAAATAATATTGAAATCAAGTCAGTTGATCAAATAAAACTTTCAGAGGATAATTATATTTTTCACGCAGGTACAAAAATAGATAATTCAACAATCTACTCCAACGGTGGAAGAGTACTTAATTTTGTAATTAAGTCTACAAATCTAAAGGAAAGTAGAGATCAAGCAATAAATTTAATTAAAATTTTAAATTGGGAAAACGGATTTTTTAGAAAAGATATTGGTTATAAAATAATTAAGTAATGAGAATTATTTCAGGTAAGTTTAAAGGTAAAAAACTATTTTTACCTTCAGATAGAAATACTCGACCATTAAAGGACATGGTGAAAGAGTCTATATTTAATCTTCTTGAGCATTCTAATAAATTAGATTTAAGCTTATCCAATTCTTCCGTGTTAGATTTATTTTCTGGTTGTGGTACCTTTGGGATTGAATGCATTTCAAGAGGATCGAGAAATGTATATTTTTTCGAAAATTATCTAAAAGCGGTAAAAATTTTAAAAAAAAACCTTTCAAAAATTGATCAAACTCAAAATTACAAAATATATGAAAATGATTGCTTTACTTTTTTCAACTCAAATAAAAAAATAGGTAAAGTTTTTGATTTAATTTTTATTGATCCTCCATACAAAGAATTAAGAATAAATCAACTAATTGAGAAAATTATTGAAAAAAGAATACTCAGTAAAAAAGGGTTATTTGTAATCCATCGGCATAAAAAAGATAAGTTACCAATTACAGAAAAAATAGAAATTCTAGATGTTCGAACTTATGGTATTTCAAAAGTCTATATTGCAAATTAAGAACTTACTAAAATTTTACTTGTTTCTTTTTTGATAAGTTCTACAGATGGTTGATCATATGGATTTATGTTTAATGATTTTGCTATCAAAATAGTTTCTATTATAAAAAAAGCAAACAGTTCACCAAGTGTTTCCTCTTTTCTGCTTTTAAGAAAAAAACTTCTAAATGGTATATTCTTTTTTTCAAATACTCTTTTCGTTGCCAAAATTTGGGAATCTAGAACATCTTGTAAACTCTTATTAATTAAAAAATTTTGAGACTTTGAAATCATCTCTTTATTAATCTTGGGTGAGAGTTTATCTCTGCTATAAAAAAAAGTATAATAATTATTTTTTTGACCGTCCAAGTAAAGTTGCATTAAACTGTGATTATCCTTTGGCATAGTTGAGATAATAGGAAAAATTCCTTTTCCTTTTTTTCCTATACTTTCAGCTACGAGCTGCTGATACCATTTTAAAAAATTATCTAATGACTCATCATAATTCAAAATTACTGCATTAGATTTTTTTTTTTTTACTAATTCTAGTATATTGGCAACATTGCTTATAATTGAATTAAAAAAAAGTTTATTTTTTAATAAGTTATTTAATTGCTTAAATTTTTTTTCATTTAAGCCCATCAGCTCTGCAGGTAACATTCCAACTTCTGATAAAACAGAATATCTTCCTCCAATGAAATTATTATGATCTATTATTTCACTTTTTAATTTTAAAGCTAAATTTCTCAAGTCACTTAATTTATTTTCTGATACCAAAATATTTTTATCTTTTTTTAATACATAAATATTTGAGTTGACAATTGTTTCTAAAGTATTTCCAGATTTTGAGATAATTAGATTTAGATAACTTTTTTTTGAGCTAAATTTTCTTTTATTAAGATTTGATAGAAAATTAAAATTTTTCTTTATCTTAAATCTTAGAAAATCATATATAGCATTAGCTCCCAATGAAGAACCTCCCATGCCAAAAATTCTTACATCTTTAAACTTTTTGAATTTTTTAACTTTTTGCTTTGTATAGCTATAATCATAATTATTAGTTAATGATTTTATAACTTCGCTGTCAGAAACTATAAGTTGTTTTAGATATTTTGTTAAATTTCTATTATTTTTTTTTCTTTTGAAATTTTTAAAAAAAATATTTTTAGTGAGCATATCTATTTAATTTTTTCTATAATACTTTCTTTAAGGTCAGAGTCTTGAGAAGTTCCATTATTAATTTCTTTGATATTATTAGAATTTGTTTCGCTAAATACATTATCTAGAGTAATTGTTTCCTCCGCATTATCCTTTTCATCTAAATCATCTTTTGGTTTTGGGAGTTTTGAAAAGTCAGGTGGTAGAATTAGTGGGTCTTTTTTTTCAATTAAAAATTCTTCTCCCGATACTGATTTTTTTTTTAATTTAAATCCCTCACAAGAATAAATAAATAAACTTACAAACATGATTAAAAATGTATTTCTAATAATTTTCATTTTTCTTTTTTTTTAAACCAAATATTTCAATACTAATTAAAAACATTATACCTAAAGTGATAAAAATATCAGCAACATTGAATATAAACCAATGATAATTGTTAAAATGTATATCTATAAAATCTGGGACTGCAGAATAATAAAATCTATCAAAAATATTTCCTAAAGAGCCACCCACAATCATTATAAAACTTAATTGTTCGAAACCTCTTGAATTGAGCATTAACCAAACAATTATTAAAATGATTAAACAAATAAAAACTGTAAGCATATTATAATAAAGATTTTGATCAAACGAGAAGAGCCCAAATGCTATACCATCGTTCCAAATTAGATTTAAATTTAGAAATGAAGTTACATTTATATTTATATCTCCATAAGGGTTTGACGATTGTATCATTAAAAATTTACTAACTCGGTCGATGCAGAAAATTACTATTATTAAAAAAAAGTTAAGTAAATTTTTTTTTAACATTCTATCTGCAATTAGGTCTTCCGCACGGTGAGTTTCTTATTTTCCAACATAAAGAACACTTTTCCCCTTTGGCTTTACTTGTCTCCACAACCAAATTATCAGAATCACTATTTTCTATTTTAACCGATGAAGTTATACAAAGCTCAGATAAATCAATACCCTTTAAAATATTTTGGTTTTCTTCATTTATCTTAATAATTAAAGCAGCTTCTAAACTAGATCCAATTTCTTTATTGGCTCTTTTTTGTTCAATACTTAAATTACAAGCATCTCTTATTTTAAGTAATCTTTCCCATTTCAAGCTTAATTCTAAATTTTCGAACTGTTTTGGAAAAGATAAAAACTTTTCTAAGTGAATACTTTTTTTATTTTCTGAAATAAGCTGATAAATTTCTTCAGTTGTAAAAGTCAAAATTGGTGCAAACCATTTTAATAATGCGTCTAAAATAATATTTAATAAAACTAGTGTTGATTGCCTTTTTTCAGATTCTATAGGGTCACAATACAAAGTATCTTTTCTTATATCAAAATAAAAAGCCGACAGATCTACTGTGCAAAAATTTAATAATTCTTTGTAAAGATTATGAAAGTCATAGTTTTTAAAGTACTTACCAAAATTTAAATTGAGTTTATGGATTTTATGAAGCATAAATTGCTCAAGCTCTGGTAATTTGTTGACCTCTAATTTTGATAAATCCATACTTTCAAAAGAATCATTTAAATTACCAAGTAGATATCTAAATGTATTTCGAATTTTTCTGTAAGATTCAGCGTGTTGATCTAATATGGAATAATCTATTCTTAAGTCTTCATCGTAATTGGATGAAGCAACCCAAATTCTAAGTATGTCAGCACCATATTTTTTTAAGATATCCTCGGGCGCTATCACGTTTCCTAATGATTTTGACATTTTTAACCCTTTTCCATCGACTACAAAACCATGTGAAAGAATTGTTTCAAACGGTGCTCTATCTCTAGTCCCACAAGATTCTAATAACGAAGAATGAAACCAACCTCTGTGTTGATCAGAGCCTTCTAAATACATTGAAGCAGGCCATTTTAAATCTTTTCTTTTTTCCAATACAAAGGAGTGGGTTGATCCACTATCGAACCATACTTCAACAATATCACTAAGCTTTTCATAATCTTCAGCTTTATATCTATTTCCTAGAAACTTTTGAGGATCATCTGAAAACCAACAATCTGATCCCTCTTTTTCATAAATTTGAGCAATATTTTCAAAAACAGTATCGTCAACTAAAATTTGTTTATTTTTTTTATTTATAAAAATAGGCAATGGAACACCCCAAACCCTTTGTCTTGACACACACCAGTCAGGCCTTGTTTCGATCATTGATTTTAATCTCTCCTTTCCTTTACTAGGATAAAAAATAGTCTCATCAATTGCTTTTAAAGCTTTAGATCTTAGTTTGTGGCTATCCATAGAGATAAACCATTGTGGTGTTGCTCTATGAACTAATGGTGCTTTTGATCTCCATGAATGAGGATAAGAATGTATCAACTCTCCATTTGCTAAAAGTCTTTTTTGTTCTTTAAGTTTTTCTATAATAATTGGGTTAGATTTAAAAATATGAATCCCCTCAAACAAACTAACGTTATTGGTATACTTTCCATCTCCATCTACTGTTTCAACAGCTTTTATACCGTTATTAATACAAAGATTAAAATCATCTGGACCATGACTTGGGGCACAATGAACTATGCCAGTTCCTTGCTCAGTTGTAACGAATCGAGCATCTAGCATAGGTATCTCGTGCGTGTAACCTAATTCAAAAAAAGGATGTTTGCATATAGTACCTTTTAATTCTTTGCCTTTAAATTTTTTAAGATTCTTAAAATCTTTAATTTCACAATCTTTTAATACAGACTCTAACAATGATTCAGCCAAGATAATTCTTTTATCCTTAAAATCTCCGTTGTCTTTAATTTCAATAACCAAATAGTCTAAACTTTCATTATAAGCTAAAGCTTTGTTGGCTGGAATAGTCCAGGGGGTTGTTGTCCAAATTATTATATTACTCTCATTTAGTTCTTTGATATTTGAAAATTTTACTGGAAAGGATGTATAAATAGTATCTGACTTGTGATCTTGATATTCTACTTCTGCATCTGCCAATGCTGTCTTTTCAACGGTAGACCATAAAACAGGCTTAAATCCTCTATATAAACTTCCCTCTTTTAAAAACTTTCCCAGCTCTCTAACAATTTGAGCTTCTGCATCATAGCTCATTGTAGAATAATAGTTTTCCCAATCCCCTACTACTCCTAATCTTTTAAATTGATCTTTATGAACATCTATCCACTTTTCTGCAAAGGCTCTACACTCTTTTCTAAATTCAACAATTGGTACCTCGCTCTTATTCTTTTTATTTTTCTTGTATCGTTCTTCAATCTTCCATTCTATTGGTAACCCATGACAGTCCCATCCGGGAACATATACTGAGTCTTTTCCATCCATTTGGTGAAATCTTACAATTATATCTTTTAAAATTTTATTTAAAGCTGTTCCCATATGTATATTTCCGTTTGCATATGGTGGACCATCATGAAGAACAAATTTTTCTTCTCCTTTTCTAGAATTTCTTAATTCGTCATAGAGATTAATGTTTTGCCAGAGTTTTAAGATTTCAGGTTCCTTAGTTGGCAGATTTGCCCTCATCGAAAATGATGTTTTAGGAAGGTTAATTTGAGATTTACTCATTTTATTTTTTTGCCTCTAGTAAGTCAGTTTTAATTTGTTTTTTAAGTTGGTCTATATTTTTAAATTTTTTTTCTTTTCTTATAAATTTTTTAAATTCTACTGTTAAATACTTATTGTAAAGATTTCCAGAAAAATTAAATAAATGGACCTCCAATAATATTTTTTTTTCATTAAATGTTGGTCGAAATCCTAAATTTGCAATCCCTTTCAAATACTTGTTTTCGCCTTCCTTTTTAACTCTTACTGCATAAACGCCTGGACAAGCTAAAACATAATCTTGGATATCTATATTCGCAGTTGGAAAGCCAATTTTTTTTCCAAGCTGTTTACCTTTTTGAACTTTTCCTTGAACAGACCAATTTCTATTAAGAATTCTGTTAGCTTCTTTGAGTTTTCCTTTTTGTAAAAAATTTCTTGTTAAAGTCGATGAGGCTATCTTTTTATTGTTTAATAATGGCTTTGGTTTAACTACCTTGTAACCACATAATGATTCAAATTTTATTAATTGTTGAACATTACCTTCTCTCTTATTTCCAAATCTAAAATTATTACTTACAAAAATAAATTTTGGTTTTAACTTTTTACCCAATATTTCTTTTATAAACTTTATGGATTTTATTTTTGAAAAGTTTCTATCAAATTTTTTAATAATTATAAAATCAACGTTAAAATTTTTTAGATTATCAATTTTTTGCTTTAAACTGGATATTCTAAAATTTATTAATTTTTCATTGAAAAACATCTTTGGCATAGGTTCAAAAGTTAGAACTCCAATTTTTGAGGAATATCTTTTTTTATATTTTTTAGCTAATGAAAATAATTTTTGATGTCCTTTGTGAATTCCATCAAAATTACCAATTAAGATAATCGAATTTTTATATTTAATATCAATATCAAAATTTTTATAAATTTTTGACTTCACCATTTTAATTCAGATTGAATGTAATTACAAATCGCTTCATAAGATTTTGCAACTTTCTCAATTCCTTTTTCTTTAATTTCATCTTTATGAATTCCATTTGAGATTATTAAAGAATCATAATTTAAAAGATTTGCACCTTTTATATCTGTGTTTAGATTGTCACCTATAGAGAGAATTTTTTTGTTACTATTATCTGTAGATTGATTATAAACTTCTGGATAAGGTTTTCCAAAATAAACCACTTCTCCACCCATTTTTTCAAAGATCATTGCAATGGAGCCTGCGCAAAACTCCCTAATACCTCCCTTGTCAACAATCAAATCTGGATTGGTACAGATCATTTTTTTTTTAATATTTTCTTTAAACAAACTTTTATAATATTCTAAATCTTCGTTATGATCATCAAATAATCCTGTGCATAAAATATAATCACATTTTTCTATTTGATTTGATTTCATTTTTTCAAAATCTTTAAACAAATCAAAATCCCTTGGTGGACCTACGTGAAAAAAGGTTTTATTTAATAAATGCCTTTTTAAATAAACGAGAGCTGCCTCGCCAGAAGTAAAAACATGCTCTCTTATCTCTTTGTCCATACCAAGCTTTTCTAAAAAAGATTTCACTGCATGATTAGGCCTAGGTGCGTTTGTGAGCAAAATGTACTCTTTTCCTTTTTTTGTAATTCCTTTAAGAACTTTTATTGCTTCATCGTGTAAAGAAACACCATTATGAACTACCCCCCATAAATCAACATAAAACAATTGGTAATGTTCCACTATAGAGCTTAAACCCTCTTTATCTAAATTTTTAGTCATCAAATTAATCTATAAACCATAAAAACCCTAAATTCCTTTATTTTTTAACTAACTTATTTTTATCTATATCTTGAAATAGTAATGCCAATCTCTATATGAAGATCATATTAATAAGGAGAATTTATGAAATTTAGACCGTTACATGATAGAGTTTTAATTGAAGTTTTGGACAGCAGTGAAAAAACTGCTGGTGGAATAATCATACCTGACACAGCTCAAGAAAAACCTCAAGAGGGTAAAGTAGTTGCAGTTGGTGGTGGAATGAAAACTGAGGATGGGAAAATAGTTCCAATGGATGTCAAGATTGGAGATAAAGTTCTGTTTGGCAAATGGTCAGGAACCGAGGTCAAAATTGATGGAAAAGAATATAGCATCATGAAAGAGTCTGACATTATGGGTATTTCGAGCAAGTAATTTAATTTAAAGGAGAAAATAAAATGGCAAAAGTTGTAAAATTTGATGCAGAAGCAAGAGCAGCGATGATTAGAGGAGTAAATATCTTAGCTGATACTGTTAAAGTTACATTAGGACCTAAGGGTAGAAATGTAGTTATGGATAAATCCTATGGTGCTCCAAGGATTACAAAAGACGGTGTTTCTGTTGCTAAAGAAATTGATCTTGAAGATAAATTTGAAAACATGGGTGCACAAATGGTTAAAGAAGTTGCTAGCAAAACTAATGATGAAGCTGGTGATGGAACTACGACTGCAACTATTTTAGCTCAAGCAATAGTAAGAGAAGGCGTAAAATATGTAACTGCAGGAATGAACCCGATGGATGTTAAAAGAGGAATTGATGCTGCGGTAGATGTAGTAAAGCAAAATCTTGTATCTTCGGCAAAAAAAGTAAAAGATAGTGATGAGATTGCTCAAGTTGGAACAATTTCTTCAAATGGTGATAAAGAAATTGGTTCAATGATATCTAAGGCAATGCAAAAAGTTGGTAATGAAGGAGTTATTACAGTTGAAGAAAATAAAGGAATAGAGACAGAACTAGACGTTGTTGAGGGTATGCAGTTTGATAGAGGATACTTATCTCCATACTTTATTACTAACAGTGATAAAATGACAACTGAATTAGAAAATCCTTTTATTCTATTACACGAAAAAAAATTAACAAACCTACAACCAATGGTTCCTCTTTTAGAAGCAGTTGTTCAGGCTGGAAGACCATTAATGATTATTTCTGAGGATGTTGAGGGCGAAGCATTAGCTACTTTAGTTGTAAATAAGTTAAGAGGTGGCTTAAAAGTTGTAGCTGTAAAAGCTCCAGGTTTTGGAGATAGAAGAAAAGCAATGCTTGAAGATATTGCAATTCTAACCGGTGGACAAGTTATCTCTGAAGACTTAGGTATAAAACTAGAAAATGTAAAACTTGATGACCTTGGTTCATGTAAAAAAGTTAAAGTCGATAAAGATAATAGTACTATCGTAAATGGTAGTGGTAAAAAAGCTGATATTGAAGCTAGATGTTCATCAATAAAACAACAAGTTGATGAAACGACATCAGACTATGATAAAGAAAAACTGCAAGAGAGACTAGCAAAATTAGCTGGTGGTGTTGCAGTAATTAAAGTTGGTGGTGCTACAGAAGTTGAAGTTAAAGAAAGAAAAGATAGAGTCGAAGATGCTTTAAATGCAACAAGAGCTGCTGTTGAAGAAGGTATTGTAACAGGTGGCGGATGTGCCTTGTTATATGCGGCTCAAGATCTTGACAAAGTAAAAGTAAAAGGGGAAGATCAAAAAGCTGGGGTTGACTTAGTAAGAAGAGCACTAGAGTCTCCAATCCGACAAATCACTAAAAACGCCGGAGTGGACGGTTCAGTTGTAGTTGGTAAATTATTAGAACAAAATAAAAAAACTCAAGGTTATGATGCACAAAATGAAGAATATTGTGACATGTTTGCTAAAGGTATTATAGATCCAGTAAAAGTTGTTAGAACAGCTCTTCAAGATGCAGCTTCGATTTCAGGATTATTAGTAACTACCGAAGCAATGATAGCTGACAAACCTGATGAAAAAGATGCTGGTGCGCCTGCAATGCCTGGTGGAATGGGCGGAATGGGCGGAATGGGTGGAATGGGTGGAATGGGTATGTAATTACTCTTTGACTTTCAACAAAAATTCTAAAAGGCCATCTTTTGATGGCCTTTTTTTTTATAACAAATAATATATTTATATGTCTAAACGGTATAGTGGTAAATCTTTTAAAGATGCAAGTGTAAAGAAAAAACCAAAATTGACATTAAAAGAAAAAAGGAAATTTAAGAGGGAAAAATCTAATAAATCTTAAAATTATCTTCTCTTTTTATTATGTTTTTTGAAGATAAATTTTTTAGATCTGTTTTTTCTATTTTTAAATTTTTTTCTACCTTTAAAATCGAACTTTCTTTTTTCTCCATCTGATGAGGAACTTTCTGAAGATTTTTTTCCAAAAAACTTAGGATTGTTCGTATATCCTGACTTTTTTTTAAATTTCTTTTTAAAAAATTTTTTATTTCCTTTAAAAACATAATCTTTTTTTTTTTCTCCTCTTTCTTTTCTATCTCGTCTTCCTTTTTCAAATGCTTTTCTCTTATCTTTAAAATTAAATTTTTTCTCTTCCCTAAACTTTCTTTTTTTATTATTTGACCTCTTTCCTATTCTTTTAATTTTTGAGTTTTTTTTGAAACTGTTTAGCGTAGGCTTAAAATTCGGGTCTATCAATTTCTCAATGGAATTCCACATTGATCTATCATCCGGTGTTAGAAAAGTTAAAGCAGAACCCTCTGATCCAGCTCTAGCAGTTCTTCCAATTCTATGCACATAATCTTCTGGAACTTGTGGCAAATCATAATTAATTACGTGTTGAATTAAAGGAATATCAAGACCTCTTGCGGCTACATCAGTTGCAATCAAAATTCTTTTTAAACCTTTTCTAAACGAGTTAATTACACGATCTCTTTTACTTTGACGAAGATCTCCATGAATTGCATCTGCAGAATGACCCTCTTCTTTAAGACGCTTTACCATCTTGTCAGCATTCCTTTTAGTTTTAACGAAAACTAAAATTGATCCTTTTCTTAATAAAAGTTGGTCTATTAATTCATTATACTTATTTTCTTTAAAAACTTGGATTGTCTCTTGTTTTATTTTTGCAACAGGTATTGATGTAGAACCAATTGATATTCTCTCAGGGTTATTTAAATATCTTTCTGAAATTTTTAAAATGTTTTGAGGTAAGGTTGCTGAGAATAGTAATGTTTGATGATCTCTAGGTACAAATTTTAGAACCATTTCAATTTGTGGAGCGAAACCCATATCAAGCATTCTGTCAGTTTCATCTAGAACTAAATATTTCATTTCTGATAAGTTTAAACTTTGTCTTTTTAAGTGATCATTAATTCTTCCAGGTGTGCCAACTATAATCCTAGATTTATTACCAAGTTGCCTAAGTTGCTTTTGCATGGATTCACCGCCAATTAATAATGCTGTTCTGATATTGATCTTATCACTAATAATACTTTTAATTGCTTCCATTACTTGTGAGGCTAGTTCTCTTGTTGGGCACATCACTAACGCAAAAGCATTTTTATCTAAAATCAACTTATTAATTAAAGGTATGCTAAAAGCTAATGTTTTGCCTGTACCTGTTTGGGCAGTACCTAAAATATCTTTGCCCTCTAATGCAACTGGAATAGCCATACCTTGAATAGGTGTTGGTTTAATAAAATTCATTTTAGATAATGAATGTTTTAATGATTCTTCTATTTTTATTGATCTAAAATTTTCCATTTGATAGTTAAAATATTTATTTTGAAATTCAGTTGTTGATTGTTTATTGCCTTAATTTAATTGCGATATCTATATGTTTTTAAAACTATGACAAGTAATGAATTTTTTATTAAACCTTATTTATTAAACAAATATTGATTTTTTTTAAGTTTTTAAATTAAAGAATTAATGTATAAGAGCCAGAATTTATGAATAATAATATTAGAAATATCACTATAATTGCTCATGTTGACCACGGCAAAACTACTTTGATTGACAATTTAATGAAGCAAAGTGGATCATTTAGAGAAAACGAAATTGTAGACGAAAGGCTAATGGATTCTGGTGAGCTTGAAAAAGAGAGAGGAATAACGATTTTAGCTAAGCCAGCATCCATTAATTGGAAAGGCTCAAGAATTAATATTATAGATACCCCTGGTCACAGAGACTTTGCTGCTGAGGTAGAAAGAGTACTGAGTATGGCTGATGGCGCTTTATTACTTATAGATTCGGCTGAGGGTGTTATGCCTCAAACAAAATTTGTATTATCAAAAGCTTTAAAACAAGGTTTAAAACCAATTGTTGTTATAAATAAATTAGACAAATCTGATCAAAGAGCTAATGAAGTTTTAGATGAAACTTTTGATCTATTTGTAAGTTTGGATGCTAATGAGGAACAATTAGATTTTCCTGTTTTATATGCTAGTGGAAGATCTGGGTGGGCTGATAAAGAAGTGGATGGTCCAAGAGAAAATCTAAACCCTCTGTTAGATCAAATTATAGATCATGTGAAACCAGATGAATTAGATAAATTGAAGCCTTTTGCTATGTTATCAACATTACTTTATGCAGACAGTTTTTTGGGAAGAAGTTTAGTTGGTAGAATTACACAAGGAACTGCAAAGGCTAATCAGGCTATTAAGGCAATAAATCTAAAGGGTGAGAAAGTTGATGAGGGAAAACTTACAAAAATTTTTAGATACGAGGGTACAAAAAAAGTTCCAATTGAAGTCGGAGAGGCAGGAGATATAGTCATTATTGCTGGTTTAGAGAAAGCAAATGTTGCTGACACGATTTGTGATCTTGAAGTTATCAAACCTATTGCCGCAACTCCTATTGACCCCCCAACAATGTCGATTAAAATTACGGTAAATACTTCACCTCTAGCAGGAACAGAGGGGAAAAAACTTACTAGCACGCAAATTAGAGATAGATTAATTCAAGAAGCACAAAACAATGTTGGAATTACTTTTTCAGAAAATAATGGAAATGACTCCTTTGTAGTTAGTGGTAGGGGTGAACTAATGTTAGAAATTTTACTCACACAAATGAGAAGAGAAGGTTTTGAAATGACTGTAAGCCCTCCCAAAGTTTTATATAAAAAAAATGAAAAAGGTGAAAAACTTGAGCCCCTAGAGGAAATTACTATGGATCTTGATGAAGAGTACTCATCAAAAATAATTGACTCGATGAATAGAAGAAAAGGGAAATTAATAGAATTAAAAGATACAGGTAAAAATAAAAAACGGTTAATATTCCATGCGCCAACAAGGGGTTTGATGGGATACACAAGTAGATTTCTTACCCTTACAAAAGGTAATGGTGTAATTAACAGAATATTTCATGGATATGGTCCTTTTGAAGGTGAAATGGAAGGAAGAAGAAATGGTGCTTTAATATCGATGGAACAAGGAAAAGCTGTGGCATTTGCAATTTTCAATTTACAAGCTAGAGGTGAGATGTTTGTAACTCATAACGATCCTGTTTACCCTGGTATGATAGTTGGACTATCTCCAAAGCCTGGTGACATGATTATAAATGTTATGAAAGGAAAAAAGCTAACCAATATGAGAACGCAAGGGACTGATGAAAATGTTGTTCTTACTCCTGTAAGAAAAATGTCAATAGCGGAGCAATTAAGTATGCTTAATGCTGACGAAGCTTTAGAAATTACTCCAGTATCTTGTAGGTTAAGAAAAGCTATTCTTGATCCTCACGAAAGAAAAAGAAGTGAAAAATCTGGCGCGGCAGCCTAATCAAAAATTTTATCAACCAAGTATAAACCTAAAGCAACACAAGGACCAATTCCAAAAGCAAATAACAAGGTTCCAACTCCTACTGTTCCACCTAAGTACCATCCAATACTAACAACAGATATCTCTAAAAATGCTCTTACAGCAGCAACTGGTAAGTTTGTTTTTTTTTGAAGGCCAATCATGAGGCCATCTCTTGGTCCTGCCCCAAGATTAGATACTAAATAAATACCTCCACCAATGCCAACTGTAATTACTGAAATTATTGCTAAAGCTAATTGATATAGGTAGTTAGATGGGGTTGGAATAAATCTTATACAAAGATCAATCATCAATGCAATTATTATTGCATTTAATATTGTCCCCATTCCTGGTTTTTGGCCAAGCGGTATCCACAAAATTAACACCGCAACACTAATCAAAAATGTTATTGTTCCTATACTTAAATCAACATTTAATGAAATACCTTGTGCTAAAACACTCCAAGGGGAAGCACCTGTAAAAGATACAATCAATAAACCTTCTCCAAGACCAAATAACATCAGACCAAAACATAAAAAAAAGGATGTAGAGAATTTTGGTTTAAAATTATAAGGCTTATCAGAACTCCAATAGACCCTTGGTATTTTCTTAATTTTTAAAAACATTTTAATAAATTATTTCTATTGTTAATAAATTCTATTAAACTAATCGTTAAATGAAAAAAATTATAGTTATTTTATTTCTCTTGATTTATCCAACGAATTTGATTGCTCATATTGGACATTACATAAAATACAATAAAATTGAGATGGAGATTTTTCGAAATGGTGAGCTTATTGGATATAATCATTATTTTTTCAACAAAAATGGAGCAGAAACTATTGTTACTAATCAAATTAAATTTGAAGTCAAACTTTTGGGAGCAACAGTTTTCCAAGTTGAAGGGTATAGTGAGGAAAAATATCTTAAAGATCAATTAATTTCTTATAATTCTAAAACTTTACAAAACGACAAAAAGAAGTTTGTTAATTTAGTATTTAATCAAAAAAACAAAAAATTCAAAATCAAAGGCTCTTCATATAATGGGGAAGCCTCAGCTGACAACGTGATTGGAAATTGGTGGAATCATAAAGTTTTACAAGCAGGTTCTCAAATAAGTCCTATTTCAGGGAGTATTAAGGATCAAGTAGTAACTTTTTTAGGTAAAAAAAAAATAGATCTTTATGGAAAAGTTTACGATGTTGATCATTTTACGCTGAAATCCAAAGACATGAGTATACCAAAAGATAAAAGATTAGATTTTGATATTTGGTATGATCGCAAAAATTTAATGATATTAAAAGTTTCCTATTCAAGGATGGGTAACTGGGAATATAAAGTTAAAAGTTTTAATTAATTTGCCTTGAGATTTTTTTAAATAAATCATGTGCACTTATCCATCCTGACTCTAATCTAGGTCCTACAAACCAATCAGCACAAACACCTAATCTTTTCCTAGAATCCCAATAGCTCTTAATTTTAAATGGTCTTGAATTTGAAGAAAATCTCCAACCGTGATTAAGTGAATAATAAATTTTTGTTTTTTTGACGTTTGAAAGTTTAAAAAATTTATCAACCATAATTTTTGAATTTTCTTTTTTATTATTCTTGTTTTTTTTAATCTTTTTATTTGCCCACTTGAATGTACTTTGAAGGGTCCATAAGTCATATTTTGATTTAAACCTTTTTTTTGAGTTTTCATTTCCAGCCCAGCCTAGAATTGGATCTTCAAAAAGATAGCTGCTATTTGAATTCTTAACCTTTTTTACAGCAATCATAGTAGTAATATTTGCATCCATTTTTATAGATTTACTTAAAAAAGAATCATTTATGAATTTTTTAGAAAGTTTTTTTAATTGTGGAAAAGGACATGTTAAAATTAGGTTTTTAAAAGATTTAAACTTTCCATCATCAAATAACAAATACCAAAGTTTATTTTTATAATAGATTTTTTTTAATTCACTGTGGTAGTTGCAATTAATTTTCTTTAATAAATATTTGCTAATATCATTGTTTCCGTTTTTACCAATTATTTTCAGATGTTTCTTATCCTCTTTTTTTTTTGAATTAAGAAAAACATGTTTACCACTCCACACCTTTAAAATTCTTTTTTTTATTAAATTTTTAGTAAATTTTTTAAATTCTGTAGTTTTTGGTGAAATATATTGGGTACCATGATCAAAACCTGTTTTACCTTTTATTCTTTTAAAAGATGCACGACCTCCCGGGCCTCTTGCTTTATCGAACAGAATTACTGAATATTTTTTATTAAGAAGATTTGCAATTGTGGCTCCAGAAATTCCAGAACCAATTATACAAAATTCACTCATTTACCAGCAACAACCATTCCCTCTATCAACATAGTTGGTGAATTAGTTGCATATTTGAACTCCAAGTCATTTGCTAAGGTAATATTTTGAAACATGTCTTTAAAATTACCTGCTATAGTAATTTCGTTAATTGGATACTTAAACTCACCATTTTCAACTAAAAACCCAGTTGCACCTACTGAATAATCTCCAGTAACAATATTACTTCCGTGGCCTATGGTTTCAGTAATATAGAGACTTTTAGAATTTGAATTCAATAAATCTTTAAAATTAATGTTTCCATTTTCAAAATAAAGATTACTTGTTCCCCCACATCTTCCATTAGATTTGAGATTTAATTTTTTTCCATTGTAAGTATCAATTAGATAATGTTTTAAAATTCCTTGATCCACTAGTTTAAGTGTATCGGTCTTTACTCCCTCGCTGTCAAAATTTCTTGAGCCTAAACCTTTAAGCATATCAGGTTTATCAAATACATTTATTTTATCTGAGAATATTTTTTGATTAACTTTATCCTTTAAAAAAGAGGTTCCTCTTGATATCGCTGATGAAGAAATAGCACTTGCAAAGGCACTCAACATTCCTTTGGCTATTCTTTTGTCAAAAATTATTGAAATTTTTTCGCTACCAATTTTTTTAGGACTTAATTTTCGAATAGTTTGATTAGCAGCTATTTTGCCTAATTCATCTGCATCATCTAGGTCTTTAAGAAAACATTTACTAGAATATTCATAATCTCTTTCCATGCTTTTTTCATCTTTTGCAACTGTTACACTTGATGCTGTAAATGAAGATGTTTTGTAACCATCACAAAAACCAACACTATTAGCTAAGACAAAATTCGATTTATTTTGAGAAAAACCAGATTCAGTATTGACAATTTTTTTATCATTGGAAGCAGCTGCTTCTAATTTTTTTAAATAATCTATTTTTTGTTCATTCTCTATATGGGTATCATCATAGAGATCTAAATCTTTAACTTTTTTTGCTAATAAATTTCTGTCTGGTAAAGAGTTAAATTCATCTTCAGGAGTGTTTTTTGTTGTTTCCAAACATTTTTCAATCAAAATATTTAGATTGTCATTAAGCAAATTGGAGGAAAATATTGATGATTTTTTTTTACCAATGTAAGTGGTAATACTTATACCTAAATCATCCGACCTATTAGACTCATCTAATTTATTATTCCTAAAATTAACAGTTTCAGAAACAGAGTTCTTTACAACCACGCTTGAATCGGTTGCACCTAATTTCTTCGCCAATCCTAAACAATATAACGCTTTTTTTTCTAAAAATTCTTGATCTTTAACCATTTAAAGTTTCGTACCACCTACGGTCATCTTATTGATTAAGATAGATGGTTGCGCCACACCCACGGGGACGCCTTGGCCAGCTTTACCACAGGTTCCAATGCCTGGATCCATCATCATATCATTCCCTACCATAGAGACTTCTTTTAAAATTGAAGGACCATCCCCAATTAACGTCGCACCTTTAATTGGTGATCCAATTTTACCATTAACAATTTCATAAGCTTCAGTACAATTGAATACAAATTTTCCAGATGTAATATCAACTTGTCCGCCACCAAAACTAACTGCAAAAATACCTTTGTCGAC
>CACLTO010000012.1 GCA_902609915.1 uncultured Pelagibacteraceae bacterium | reverse complement strand
GTAAAATTATCAAATTAAAAAAAATTAGCCCAACTATAAAAAAAAACGGGAAATTAAGAAAAGTAATAATGGAAGGTGGAGCTTTCGATGTAAATGGTGCCGGAACAATTTTATTAACAGAGGAATGTTTATTAAGCAAAATTCAAGAGAGAAATAAAAAGTTTAATAAGAAAGACTACGAGAGAATATTTAGTAAATATTTAAATATAAAAAATTTTATATGGCTAAAAAAGGGAATTGTTGGTGATGATACTCATGGCCACGTTGATGATATTTCCAGATTTGTTTCAAGGAATACAATTATGACTGCCATTGAAAATAACAAAAGTGACAAAAATTACAAAAACCTTAATAAAAATTTCAAAATATTAAAGAAATTTAGAGACCAAAGGGGTAAAAAATTTAAAATCATTAAAGTACCTATGCCCTCACCCATATTTATAGATAACACAAGAGTTCCTGCTAGTTATATGAACTTTTACATTTGTAATAAAAAAGTGTTACTCCCCATTTTTAAGGTTAAAGAGGATAATATTGCAATTAAAATTTTTAAAAATTATTTTAAAAATAGAAAAGTTGAAACAGTTGACTGCAGTAAATTAATATGGGGTTTTGGTGCAATACATTGCATGACACAACAAGAACCTAACATTTAGTTAGGCTGCTTTTAAAGTACCTAATAATAATCTAAAAGGTATCAACATTACTAAGGCAACAAAAATTTTAACTGCCAAGTCACCTAGAGATAATGTTATCCATGGTATTCCAGTTCCATAAAAAGATATGGAAAAAAATAAGAAAGTATCCATGGTAGATCCAATCAAAGAAGATGTTAAAGGAGCGACAAACCACTTTTTTTGTCTTAACTGATCAAATATTTGAACATCTAAAAGCTGAGCAATTATAAATGCTGTTCCTGATCCAATTGCTATTCGTATTGAAATAAGATCAGTGAAATTTGTAGAAAATACTAATGTAAATAAAATTCCTATCGAGAAACCAATGTAAACAATTTTTCTAGCAATTAATTTTCCAAAAGATCTGTTAGCTAAATCGGTTATTAAAAATGCAATCGGGTAACTAAAAGCTCCGTATGTTAATATTTCTTCCAGTTCATAGTATTTAATAGGAAATTGAACCAAATAATTAGAAGCTAGCACAACTAGCCCCATTAAAAATGAAAGTGTCAAAAATGTTTTATTCATCAGACAGTTTTAGATTGCACTGTTTTTTTTTGAAACGGAGATTTGATTAATAAGCTTTTTTTTAGTTTTTTTAATCTAGGAGATAAATTTTTATTTTTTACAGATTTCAGAAATTCATCAAAACTACCTTTTTTGTCTACTGATCTAACCCCTGCATTACTAACTGTCAATTTTAAGCTTCTTTTTAAAAGTTCACTTGTGAATTTTACTTTTTTTAAATTAGGTAAAAATCTTCTTTTTGTCTTATTGTTAGCATGACTAACGTTATGACCTTTCATTGGATTTTTTCCAGTTAATTCACATTTTTTTGTCATAATTTGTTCGACTATATAAATTGAGATATTGACGGCGTCAAGTTTATAAGATTATTCTAATCCTTTTTTCCTATTATTTCTTTAAAGTTTTTTACACCATCTTTTAATAATAGTTCCTTAAGCTCTTTTTTAATGAGGCTAACAACATTTGGACCTCTAAAAACCATGCCTGTATAAAGTTGCAAATAATCAGCACCAGCTAAAAATTTTTGATACGCAGATCTGCCAGAATCCACTCCACCTACGCCTATAATTTTAATTCTACCTTTAAAAACTTTATAAAATTTTCTGATCAACTCTGAAGACTTGAACTCAATAGGTTTCCCAGATAATCCTCCTTTTTGATGGCTTTGAGTATTTTGTAAATTTTCTCTTGTTGTATCTGATGTGTTCGAAATAATAGCAGCTTCTATCTTATTATCTAAAAGCACTTCTGAAATTTTCATAATTTCTTTATCATTAATATCTGGTGATACTTTTACTGCTATAGGTGTTTTAGAGTTAAGATCTCTCTTCTCTTTTTCTATTAGTTTTAAAAGCTCATCTAATTTTTTTTGATTATGAAAGTTCCTTAAATCTTCAGTGTTTGGTGAGGAAATGTTAATAGTAATATAATCAGAGACCCCATTAAATATTTTTAAACACTGTATATAATCATTTGTTCTATCTTCTGAGTCTTTATTAGGTCCAATATTTATTCCAAGTAATCCGGTTGGATTATTTCTTTTAATTCGATCTGAGATATTTTTTGATCCTAGGTTATTGAAACCAAGTCTATTTATCAGGGCCTCATCTTCTACCAGTCTAAAAACTCTAGGTTTGGGATTTCCGTATTGTTCTAATGGTGTAACAGTTCCTACTTCAACAAAACCAAATCCTAAATTGAACAATGAATTATATACCTCGGCATTCTTATCAAATCCTGCGGCCATACCAATTGGATTTTCTATTTCTTTATTAAATAATTTTGTCTTAAAAAGGGGGTTATTTTTTTCTTCATCTAAAATATTTGGAATAAAATTAAATTTTAGTGACTTTATCGCTAAACTATGAGCCGTCTCAGGATCTAATTTAAAAATTAAAGATCTTAAATTTGAAAACATTATTTAATTTTATTTAATATAAGATCTTTTGTTTCTTTCACACCAAAAAAACTTATAAAAAAACCCATCCTTGGTCCATTTTCGTCTCCGAAAACTACTTCGTAAATTAATTTAAACCAATCTCGAAGGTTCTCAGTGTATCCGTTTTCTTTACCTGTCGAATATATCATTGTTTGAATATCCTCTGGTTTCATTTTGTCGTCACATTTATCTAATGTTTTTACCAGTGCTTTTAAAGCTTTTTTTTCCTCACCGTTAGGCTTTTTATAATTTTTTTTTAATTTGATCACATCATTAAAATATTTTATTGCATAGCCTACTAAGTTATCAAAAATAGGATTATCTTTTTCTGAAATATCTTTTTTATATTTTTTAACAAATTTCCAAAGGAGTTCTTTACTATCGGCATTACTTGTTTCTACTAAATTTAATAACATTGAAAATGACATAATCATATTTTCCTTTGGAACCAAACTATTATGAACATGCCATGCAGGATTCATTAGTAGCTGCAACTCATTTTGATTTTTTGCTTTCTCGATAAGATCCAGATAATCATCAACAGTTTTTGAGACTATTTCTTTGTAAAGTTTTTTTGCTCTTTTTGGATTTTGATACATATACAGTGACAAACTTTCGGGAGAGGCATACTCTAACCATTGATCAATAGTGATACCGTTCCCTTTTGATTTTGAAATCTTCTCCCCCTTTTCGTCCAAAAATAATTCATATGCAAACCCTGAGGGATTTGTCTTCCCAATAAGTTTGATAATTTTTGTTGAAAGTATTGCACTCTCTATAAGGTCCTTACCGTACATTTCAAAATCAACATCTAGTGCATACCATCTCATTGCCCAATCAACTTTCCACTGTAATTTACAATTTCCATCATAAATGCTTGTTTCTAAATCTTTTCCATTATCATCAAAAACAATAGTAGATTTTTCTTTATCTATATTTTTTACAGGTATTTCTAGAACATGACCTGAGTCTGGACAAATTGGAAGAAATGGACTGTAAGTTTTTTGTCTCTCTTTTCCCAATGTAGGAAGTATTATATTCATTATACCATCATAATTCTCTAAAATAACTTGGAGAGAAGAGTTAAAGAAACCTGATTTATAAAGTGATGTTGAACTTTTAAAATTATATTTAAATTTGAAATTGTTTAAAAATTTTTTTAACATTTCATTATTATGCTCACCAAAACTATTAAATTTTTGAAAGGGATCAGGCACCTTAGTAAGTGGTTTGTGTAAATTTTTTTCTAATAATTCTTTTTGTGGAACGTTATCAGGTACTTTTCTAAGACCATCCATGTCATCTGAAAAAGTAATAATTTCGGTTGGTAGATCAGTTAAATATTTTAAGGCATTTACAATCATTGATGTCCTTGCAACTTCTGCAAAAGTTCCTATGTGTGGAAGTCCACTTGGGCCATAACCTGTTTGGAGAATTATTTTGCCTTTTTTTTCTATAATAGATTTTCTTTCCTGAAGCATTTTTTTTGCTTCAACGAAAGGCCATGCACTTGTTTTATCAAAATTCTCTTTTTTAATCATGATTAATTCAAATAAAATCTTAAATTAACGATTTAACTTATTCTTATAGAGTTGAAATTTATTTACCATAAAATAATGTTCTATCAAAATGTCAAATTATAAAACTGTTTTTTTTACTCTTGGAATTCTTCAAATAATTCTTGGAATTTTTATGTTGATACCAATATTTGTTCAATTTTTTTTTAAAGAAATTGACTCCTCCTTTTTTGGTGCCTCTATTATTACAATTATTTTTGGTACACTATTTTTTTTATCTAATCTTGATCATGATAAGAAGTTAAGTTTACAACAAGCTTTTTTATTGACGGCTTTATCTTGGCTAAGTATTGCAATTTTTGGTGCACTGCCTCTAGTATTTTCTGAAGTCAATTTTTCATTCACCAATGCTTTTTTTGAGAGTATGTCAGGTATTACAACAACTGGATCCACAATCATTCCCAATTTAGAAGAAATGCCTAAAGCGATTTTGCTTTGGAGAGCAATTCTTCAATGGCTGGGTGGTATTGGAATAATTGTTATGGCGATCACTTTGATGCCAATAATGAATGTTGGTGGTATGCAATTATTCAAAATTTCTAACAGTGACTCATCTGAAAAAATTCTTCCTAAGTCGAAAGAAATTGCGTTGAGATTAATTTATATTTATTCAGGTCTTACTACGCTTTGTGCAATATCATATAAGATCCTTGGGATGAATATATTTGATAGTATAACCCATTCTATGACAACAATAGCAACTGGGGGGTTTTCAAACTATAACGAGTCCATTGGTTTCTTTAACAGTTTTCCAATAGAAATTTCAGCAATGATTTTTATTATCTTGGGTAGCTTACCTTTTATAGCCTATATCAAATTCTTAAACGGCGACAGAAAAATTTTTTTTTCAGACATTCAAATTAGAACTTTTTTAAAAATAATTTTAATAAGTATTCTAATCTTATCTATTTATTTGTTTTTTGATAAATCATCTGAACTAAATCTCAGAACAGTTTTATTTAATACAATATCAATTTTGACAGGAACTGGATATGTAAATGCACAATTTGATAACTGGGGTGGATTTCCTTTAATTATATTTATAGGCTTAATGTTTATTGGTGGATGTGCTGGCTCAACAACTTGTGGTATAAAAATATTTAGATTTCAAATACTTTATTCATTTATTTTGAATCAACTTAAAAAAATTATTTATCCTAAGGGAATTTTTGTTCTAAAATATAACCAAAGTCCTGTTGATGATAAATTTACCGCATCAATCATCTCTTTCATTTACATGTACCTGGTAATTTTTTTTGTAATTACAGCATTATTATCTTTAACAGGTCTTGACTTTATTACTTCAATTTCTGGTGCAGCAACATCTGTTTCAAATGTAGGCCCTGGCCTAGGCCCAACTATTGGGCCAAACGGAAATTTTTCATCGCTACCTGATATCTCTAAATGGATTTTGAGTTTTGGTATGATTTTGGGTAGATTGGAATTATTTGCAATCCTAGTATTATTTTTACCATCTTTTTGGAGGAATTAAATTTGATAGAAATTAATAAAAATTCTTTATCTGAAATGTTCTCAGTTTATTTTGATAAAAGGATGCTCAAAATTTTATTACTTGGTGCAATATCAGGTTTTCCATGGGTTTTAATTGGAAGTGGTCTAAGTTTATGGTTAAAAGAGGATGGACTAAGTAGATCAACTGTTGGATGGGCTGGATTAATTTTTGCAGTTTATGCTTTTAATTATTTATGGGCACCTCTAATAGATAGAATACAAATACCATTTTTAACAAAAAAAATAGGTCACAGAAGAGGATGGATTGTTTTGATGCAAATTATCATCCTACTCTCACTCGCTATTTGGAGTTTCCTCGATCCATCTGAAAATTTAGCTTTAGTTGTCTCAGTAGGTTTAATAATTGCTATAGCATCATCAACTCAAGATATAACAGTTGATGCTTTAAGAATTGAACAGATTGGTGAGGATGAGGGAAAATCCATGGCTGCTGGTTCTGCAATGGTGGTGGTTGGTTGGTGGACAGGATACAAATTAGGCGGAGTAATATCATTATTTTCAGCAGATATTCTACAAAACATTGGTTTTGAGAATTATTGGCAACTAACTTTTTTAATTTTGGGGATTTTAGTAATTTTAATGAATATTGGCTTAATGTTCATTGATGAGTCTGAAAATTTAAATAGACAAAATCAACAAAAAGAAAATGATAAATTGATATCATCTCAATTTAAAAATGAAAATATATTTACAAAATTGATAACATGGGTTGCTGGAACAATTAGTGGCCCAATTATTAGTTTTTTTAAGAAGAATGGCTTTTCTATTGCTCTAGGGATTTTAGGATTTGTTTTTTTATTTAAAGTGGGAGAGGCATTTCTTGGAAGAATGTCTATAATTTTTTATAAAGAAATAGGTTTTAGTAAATCAGATATCGCTATTTACTCTAAAACTTTAGGTTGGATTACTACCGTGACTTTTACTCTTTTAGGCGGGCTTTTTATAATAAGATCTGGGGTTTTAAAAGCTATGTTTTTTGCTGGATTAATGATGGCAAGCACAAATCTTTTGTTTAGTGTATTGGCTTGGAGCGATAAATCAGAACTTTTATTTGCTATTGCAGTTATTTTTGATGATATAGCTGCTGCATTTGCAACTGTAGCTTTTGTGGCTTTTATATCTTTGCTCGTAGACAGAGCCTATACAGCAACTCAATATGCACTCTTAGCATCAATTGGCACTGCTGGTAGAACAACTTTAGCCTCCTCATCTGGTGCCCTTGTTGATTGGTTAAATGGTGATTGGGGAATATTTTTTATTTTAACTGCACTAATGGTAATTCCCTCCTTAATAATTTTATGGATTATGAAAAATAAACTTAAACTAAGTGAAAAATAATTTTTTAAATAAATCTGTAGTTAACATCTACTTTAAACCATCTTCCAATTCTGAAGTTGTTTCACAAATTCTATATGGAGAGAGATTTAAAATTTTATTAAAAAGAAAAAAATGGATAAAAATAAAAACTCATTATGACAATTATATCGGATATATTAAAAATGATAAGTTTTTAGAAAATTTTAAGCCCTCTTATAAAATTTCAAAAATTAAATCTGGAATTTTTTTAAAAAAAGGTAAAAAATTTTTATCTTCGAATCATCATCTATATTATGGATCTGGTGTATGTGTTAGAAATGAAAGCAAAAAGTATGTAGAATTTGAAAAAAATAAATGGATCAAAAAAATTGATATTAAAAATATTGATCATTATGAAAAAAATTATATCAAAATATTCAAATCTTTTTTAAACACAAAATACTTATGGGGTGGAAAAACTTGTATTGGTATTGATTGTTCAGCATTAATTCAAATCTATTTTTATTACAATAGAATATTTTTCCCAAGAGATACTAAAGACCAAATAAGATTTAGTAGACCAAAAAAAAGTAAAAATTTACTTAAAGGAGATATCATATTCTGGAAAGGACATGTTGGTATATGTCTAAGTAAGTCTAGATTTATTCATGCTTATGGACCAAAAAAAAAAGTGATAGAGATGTCGACAATGCAAACAATTAAGTTTATTGACAAAACAGCAAATCTAAAAGTTAAAAAAGTAAGTAATATTAGTAATTATTAATCTCTACCAAAGTCAGGTTTGTTTACATCCTGTTTTAATTTAATAATTTTAGATCTAACTTTTTTAGTTTGCGATAATTTTTTTAAAATTGATTTATTATTCTTAGAATTTATATCTTTTTTGAAAGATTTTAAGTTTTTGATAAATAAATCTATCGCTTTTATAACATTAGCTTTGTTATCAAAAAAAATATCTCTCCACATAATTTCATTTGAAGCAGCTATTCTTGAAAAATCTCTCAATCCCCCAGCACTGTATTTAATAAGACCAAACTTAAGAATTTTCTCAAAATCTTGAGCTGATTTAACCAAATTATAGGCAATTAAATGCGGTAAATGACTTGTTATAGAAAAAACTTTGTCATGTTTTTTCGGGTTCATAATAACAGTTTTTGAGCCTATTTTTTTCCAAAATGAAATTAAGAATTTTAAATTCTTAGAACTTGATTTTTTATCTTTAATTAATACACACCATTTATCCTCAAACATATCAGCTTTTCCAAATTCTGGTCCACTCATCTCCGATCCTGCGATAGGGTGACTCCTTATCCAATTTATACCACGCTTCAAAAATTTTTTAATAATTTTTGATGACTCTATTTTTGAAGAACCTACATCAGTAATTAGTGTCTTTGGCAAAATAGTTTTATTAATCTTAAGAATAATTTCTTTATATTCACTCGTTGATGTACAAATAATCACTAAATTTGAATTTATCAAACCATCTTTTAGTGAATTAACTATTGTTCCAGGTAATCTGAGCTTTTTTATTTTAGCGATATTAGATTGCGATTTTTCATAAATAAATATTTTTTTCGCTATTTTTTTTTGTGAAATTTTCCTTACTAAAGAAGAGCCTAATAATCCACAGCCTATAATCAATATGTTTCTCATTTTCTAAATATATTTTGTGTTGCTTTAATAAATTTTATATTTTCCTCTTTAGATCCAATGGTTAATCGTAGCATATTTTTTATTTTATAACCTTCTTCAGTAGACCTTAAAATAATTCCTCTTCTTTTTAGTTTTTCGTAAAAACTTTTAGCTCTTAGTTTGCATTTACTAAAGTTCAATAATAAAAAGTTAGCAGAGACTTTATTTGAACTAATATCATAATTGCTTAAAAAATCTTTTAATTTTGTTGCATAAAAATAATTATGTTTTATAGAACGTGCAATAAATTTTTTATCCTTAAGTGACTCAATTGCTGCCTTTTGAGCTACCTCATTAACATTAAATGGAGGTTTAATAATATTCAAAGCATCAATAATTTTTTTTAAACCATATCCCCATCCAATTCTTAAAGATGATAATCCATAGATTTTTGAGAATGTCCTTAATATAAAAACATTCTGCTTGTTTTTAAATAAATCTAAACCAGATTTATAATCTTTATTTTGCATGTACTCTGCATAGGCATCATCTACAACAAGTAAAATATTTTTTCTTAATCTTTTTCTTAAATTAATTAATTCAAACTTAGTCAAATAAGTTCCAGTCGGGTTATTTGGATTTGCAACAAATACCATTTTAGTTTTATTGCTTACTTTTTTAATTATTTCCGAAACAGAAACTTTATAATTTTTTTCTTTTGCAAAAACAACTTTTGCTCCAACTATTTTTGCATATATTCTGTACATCAAAAAACTAAATTTAGGTAGGATCACCTCATCTTTTGGTTTAAGAAAAAGCTGACATAACATTTGTATAACTTCGTCTGAGCCAGCTCCACAAATTATTTTTTCTTTATTGCAATCAAATTTTTTTGAAATCTGGCTTCGTAACTCTCTAGACTTTCCGTCTGGATATCTAAAAAATTTTAGTTTTTTATTTGATATTGCCTTCTTGGCCCTCACACTTACACCAAGAGCTGACTCATTTGCCGAAAGTTTAATTATCCTCTTTAGTCTCTTGACAGTTGATTTACCAGGTTGATAAGCCTCAATATCGAATCTTTTAAATTTTACAGTTGTCATCTTTTAAATTTTAGCCTCTTTATAAATAAAATAACAATTTTTCATATAGTATTAGTTCAAATATTTTACGAATTGACATACCAAATAACATCTTGTACAAAATTTATGCGCTGATTTACCTGAATTGCGAGCGCTTTAAAAAAACAGCTAAAAAAGTTTTTTTTCTCACAATTCAATAATTAGCATTAAAAATTATGAATACTAAAGAGAATATAAAAACACTTATTATTAAAAAACCATTGAAGCTTGATTGTGGTAAAACTATTAATCATTATCCACTAGCATATGAAACTTATGGTTCACTTAATGAAAATAAAGATAATGCAATTCTTGTTTTTCATGCGCTTACTGGCGATCAATTTGTTACGGGAATTAATCCTATCACAAAAAAAGATGGTTGGTGGTCATATGCAGTGGGGCCCAACAAATCAATTGATATAAATAAATATTTTGTTATTTGTGCAAATGTTATAGGTGGTTGTATGGGGTCATATGGTCCAAGCCACAAAAACCCTGATACAAATAAGATTTACGGCACAGATTTTCCTGTAATTACTATTAACGACATGGTGAATGCACAAGTAAATTTATTGGATCATTTTAAAATCAAAAAACTTTTTTCAGTTGTTGGTGGATCGATGGGTGGAATGCAAGTTTTGCAATTTATTAGTAATTATCCAGATAAAGCTAGTACTGTAGTGCCAATAGCATGTACCTCTAGTCATTCTGCTCAAAATATTGCTTTTAATGAGTTGGGCAGACAAGCGATAGCATCAGATCATAACTGGTCAGAGGGAAAATATTTATCTAATAATACTCTTCCTGATAAAGGATTATCAGTAGCAAGAATGGCTGCTCATATAACTTATTTGTCTAAAAAAGGTTTACAAGAAAAATTTGGAAGAAAACTTCAAGAGAGAGACTCACTCAAATTTGGATTTGATGCAGATTTTCAAATAGAGAGTTACTTAAGATACCAAGGATCAGTTTTTGTAGATCGATTTGATGCTAATAGTTACCTTTATATCACAAGAGCAATGGATTATTTTGATTTAGTTAAACAATTTGATGGCAATTTATCTAATGCATTTAAGAAAACTAAAGCTAAGTTTTTTGTGATATCTTTCACCTCAGACTGGCTCTATCCAACTCAAGAAAATAAGGATGTAGTTATTGCTCTTAATGCAATTGGTGCTGATGTTGGATTTGTTGAAATAAAATCTGATAAAGGACATGATTCTTTTTTATTAGATGTTCCAGACTTTTTGAAAACTCTTAAAAATTTTTTAGATAAATCTTACTTAGAGAGATAATAATGAAATCAGAATATAAAATAATAGTCGATATAATAGAGGAAAAAGCAAGAGTTTTGGATGTTGGCTGTGATGATGGCACATTAATGGAGTCATTAAAAAAAAATAAAAATGTTGATGCCAGAGGAATTGAGATTTCAAAGGATAAAGTTCAAATCTGTGTATCAAAAGGACTTACAGTAATTGAAGGAAACGCAGAATTAGATTTAAAACAATTTCCAAATGATTCTTTTGATTATGTTGTCCTGGGTCAAACTTTACAAGCTTTCGTAAATCCTGAAATTGTTATTAGAGAACTTTTAAGAGTTGGAAAGAAAGCTATTATAACAATTCCAAATTTTGGCCATTGGAAAGTAAGATTAAATTTGCTTATAAAAGGCACTATGCCAATCACAGAATCATTACCAAATAGTTGGTATAACACACCAAATATTCATATGTGTACGATTAAAGATTTTGTTAAATTTTCAAAAATTATAAATTTTAAAATCTTCAAATCTTTAGCTCTAACTAATAAAAATATATCAAATATAAATAATTCTAATTTATTTTACAAAAATTTATTTGCAGAATTGGGTATATTCTTAATTGAAAAATAAGATGAGAATAGAAATAATTAAGTGTTTACAAGACAATTATAGTTACTTGTTAGTCGATGACACTAAAAGTATTGGATGTGTTGTTGACCCTGGTGAGGCAGCTCCCATTATCAAATATGTCGAAAATAATAATATTGAGTTGAAATATATTCTTAATACCCACCATCATTATGATCATATAGGTGGCAACTTAGAATTAAAGAAAAGATATAATTCTAAAATAGTTGGATTTAAAGAGGATAAAAATCGTATTCCAGGAATTGATATACTTGTTGAAGATAATCAAAAATGGAAAGGTGAAAATTTTGAGGCAAAAATTTATCACATACCGGGTCATACAAGTGGACATATCGCTTTTCATTTTTTTTTGGAAAAAAAAATTTTTACTGGTGATACATTGTTTTCTTTAGGATGTGGTAGAATTTTTGAGGGAACTTATGAACAGATGTTCAATTCATTAAAAAAAATAAAAGAACTTCCAAAAGATACTCTGATATATTGTGGCCATGAATACACATTGCAAAATTCTAAATTTTGTGTGTCAAACGATCCTGATAATTCAAATTTAAAGAGTAAAATTGAAAAAATTAAAGAAAAAATAAAAAATGGCCAACCTACTATTCCATCCATTTTATCTGACGAAATAGAAAGTAATATATTTCTTAAAGCTAAAGATATTGAAAGTTTTTCAAAATTAAGAGATTTAAAGGATAATTTTTGATTTATAAAACTTGACTATAGGTTTGCTCAGACTATATTGCCTTAACAAAATTTAGAGTATTTATATGTCATTCGCAGTAATAAAAACAGGTGGTAAGCAATACAAAGTCAAGTCTGGTGAGATTTTGAAAATTGAGAAATTAACTGATACTAAATCTAATACAAAAATAGAATTTAATGAAATTTTAGCTTATGGAGATGACAGTAAAATAGAAGTTGGGGACCCAATGGTAAATGGTGCAAAAGTTGAAGCCGACTTAATTAAAAATAGTAAAAATAGGACTGTACTAATTTTTAAAAAAAGAAGAAGACAAAACTCAAGAAGAAAAAATGGACATAGACAAGAGTATTCTATGATTAGAATAAATAAAATTTTTTCAAAAGATGGTAAAATTCTTTCAGAAGCTGAAAAAATTTCTAAAGTAACAAAAAAAACAGAAACAAAAAAAGAGGCTAGTAAGTAACTAGAAAATAGATATGGCAACAAAAAAAGCTGGTGGATCATCTAGAAATGGAAGAGATAGTGCTGGACGAAGACTTGGTGTCAAAAAATATGGTGGTCAGACTGTAATACCAGGGAACATAATTGTAAGACAAAGAGGAACTAAGATATTCCCCGGGGAAAACGTTGGAATGGGAAAAGATCATTCAATTTTTTCAGTAATAAAAGGTAAAGTAGTTTTCAAAAAAACTAAATCAGATAGAACTTTTGTTTCAGTAAAACCCAATTAATAGTACAACTTAGAAACATTGTTGTATTATGAAATTCTTAGATCAAATAAAAATTTATATAAAAGCTGGAAATGGTGGGGACGGATCTCCAAGCTTTAGAAGAGAAAAATTTATAGAATTTGGTGGTCCAGACGGAGGTGATGGTGGGAAAGGAGGTTCGGTAATTTTAAAAGCTGAGCAAAGTTTAAATACCCTAATAGATTATAGATACCAACAACATCATAAAGCAAAAAGAGGTGAAAATGGTGCAGGTCAAAATCGTACAGGAAAGAGTGGAGAAAATTTGATACTCAAAGTTCCACTAGGAACCCAGGTTTTTGAAGAAGATAATAAAACATTAATTTTTGATTTTACTAAAATTGGCGAGGAATTTGTTGTTGCTAATGGAGGAACTGGGGGTCTAGGAAACACAAGATTTAAAAGTTCTACCAACAGAGCTCCCAAAAAGTTTACAAGAGGTACTTTGGGTGAAGAATTTATAATTTGGCTTCAATTAAAAACAATAGCTGATATTGGCATTATTGGACTGCCAAATGCTGGCAAGTCTAGTTTGCTAGCATCAGTAACTAACGCTAACCCTAAAATAGCTAATTATCAATTTACGACCTTAAACCCTAATCTTGGTGTAGCAAGTTATGATAACAAAGAAATTACTATTGCTGATATACCTGGATTAATTGAGGGAGCACATAAAGGCACTGGTCTTGGAATTAAATTTTTGAAACATATTGAACGATGTAAGTCTCTTTTACATTTGATTGATATAACAAACGATGATTTAAAAAAAAATTATAAACAAGTGAAGAATGAATTAAAAGAATATAGTTCTAAACTGAATAAAAAAAAAGAGTTGATAGTATTAAATAAAACAGACCTTATCGATGAAAAGGAGGTAAAAAAAATTATTAAACGTTTCAAAAAAAATATCAAATCGGAGGTTGTTTCTTTATCTACATTAAATAAAAGATCAGTATCAAAAATAAAGTCAAAATTATTATCTTATGTATCTTAAAAATTCTAAAATTATAGTTATTAAAATTGGATCTTCGTTGCTGGTGGATCAAGATAAAAAAGTGAGGAAAAAATGGTTGTCTAGTTTTGCAAAAGATATTCAAAAACTAAAATCAAATAATCAAAAAGTAGTGATTGTTTCCTCGGGTGCCATAGCTCTCGGATGTAAAAAAATGAACTATCTTAGACAAAATCTAAAGCTAGATAAATGTCAAGCAATAGCATCTATTGGTCAAATAGAGTTGATGAACTTATTCTCAAAAACATTTTCTAAATATAAATTAAATATTTCACAAATTTTGCTAACACTTGATGATACCGAAGAGAGAAGAAGATCAATGAATGCTAAGAGAACTTTTGAAAATTTATTTAAATTAAATTTTATACCGATTGTTAATGAAAATGATACTATAGCAACTTCAGAGATCAAATATGGAGATAATGATAGACTTGCATCTAGGGTCGCACAGATTACAAATGCAGATACTTTAATCTTATTGTCTGATGTTGAAGGATTATACACAAAAAATCCAAAAAAATTTAAAAACGCTAAATTGATAAAAAAAATAAGTAACTTAGACAAAGATTTAAAAAATATTAGTATTAGAGGTATGACAAAGTTAGGTAGTGGAGGAATGAATACAAAAATTGAAGCTGCTAAAATTTGTAATTTGGCTGGATGTAATATGGTTATTGCAAGTGGGTTACACTATAATCCAATCAATCAAATAGAGAGTAAGAATAATTGTACTTGGTTTATCTCAAAAATATCTAAATTACATGCTAGGAAAAAATGGATCATAAGTTCGGTCTCACCAAAAGGTGAGCTTGTTATTGATGACGGGGCAAAAAAAGCTCTTAATAAAGGTAACAGTTTATTGGCTGCTGGAATTAAAAAAGTATTAGGTAAATTTAATAAGGGAGATCATATTAAAATTTTAGACATTAAAAAAAAAGAGATTGCTCGAGGTCTTAGCTCATTTTCATCAGAGGAAGTTAATAAAATAATAGGTTGTCACTCTAATGAAATAAAAAAAATTTTAGGATATATCTCAAAATCAGAGGTAGTTCACAAAGATGATATGGTAGAGGTTTGATGAAAAATATAATAAAAAATCTCGGAATTAGATCAAAAAAAGCGTTCGCTCAAAAAATAAATACCTACAAAAAAAATAAGGTTTTAAAAGACTACTGTAATTTAATTGAGAAAAATAAAGATCTAATAATAAAAGAAAATAAGAAAGATATAACAAATGCTATAAAAATTGAACTTAAAGATAATTTAATCAAAAGACTTATCTTAGATAAAAAAAAGATTTCAGATATCATCAATTCAATTAAAAAAATAATTAAGTTAAAAGATCCTACTAATAACATAATAGAGAAATGGAAGAGGCCAAATGGATTAAAGTTTTTAAAGGTATCAATTCCAATAGGTATTATTGGAATAATTTATGAAAGTAGACCAAATGTAACCTCAGATGTTGCATCTTTATGTTTTAAGTCAGGTAATGTGGTAATTTTAAAAGGTGGTTCAGAGGCTTTTTATTCAAATAAAATTTTGTCCGATCTGTTTAGAAAAGCTTTAAAATTAAATAAAATTGATCAAAACTATGTTCAATTTGTTAAAATTAAAAACAGAAAAGTGGTTGATTTTTTGCTGACTAAAATGAGTAATTTCATAGATGTAATTATTCCAAGAGGTGGTAAAAATTTAGTGAAAAAAGTTAAGAGTCTGTCAACAATACCGATTATAGGTCATTTAGAGGGTATTTGTCACTCATATGTTGATAAGGATGCAGATCCAAAAATTGCAAACAAAATAATACTCAATGCTAAATTAAGAAATACAGCAATCTGTGGTGCAACAGAAACTATCCTATTGCATAGAAAAATAATTAAAAAATTTGGAATATCTATATTAAAGAACTTAGAAGACAAAGGATGTAAAATTATTGGTGATAACAAGGTTAAAAAAATTTATAAAGGCAAAATTAAAAAAGCGACTATAAGGGATTGGTCAAAAGAATATTTATCACCAATTGTTTCTGTAAAATCTGTTCAAAACTTAGAGGAAGCTATCACACATATTAATAAATATGGAACAATGCATACAGATTGTATCATTACTAAAAATAAAAATTCTGCAAAAAAATTTTTATCAGAAGTAAAAAGTTCAATAGCAATGCATAATACATCAACACAATTTGCTGATGGTGGTGAATTTGGATTTGGAGGAGAGGTTGGAATATCAACAAATATACTTCCACCAAGAGGTCCAGTAGGATTAAATCAACTAATTTCTTATAAGTACCAAGTTACAAGCAATGGTAAAATTAGAAAATAAATTATCTATAAAAAGAAATAAAATAGGTGTTCTTGGTGGATCTTTTGATCCAGCACATAAAGGCCATTTAATTATTTCAAAAGAAGCAAAAAAAAGATTTAATTTGAAAAAAATAATATGGGCAATAACTCGAAAAAATCCTTTAAAAAAATCAAGTCTAGTAAAACTAAAAAACAGAATTAATTTTTGTAAGAAAGTTATAGGACGTAATAATTTTATTAAAGTGAAATTTTATGAAAAAATAATCGGATCAAATAAAACAATTGATTTAATTAATCATGTTTTAAAAAATAATAATTGTGAGATATATTTTATAATGGGTGCAGATAATCTAATTACATTTCACAAGTGGTATAAATGGGAATTAATTTCAAAAAGATGTAATATAGTAGTATTTGATCGACATGGGTATAAGAAAAAATCATTAAATTCAACAACATATAAAAAGCTCAGTAGTAAAAATTTAAATTTTGTTGAGTTTAATAAGGTCAATATTTCTTCTTCTCAATTAAGAAAAATTTGATATGCTTCATCTAACTAATGGATAGAATCTCAAATCTGAAAAAAATTATTATTCAAACTTTAGATTTAAATAAAGCCTTAGACATCGTTAGTATTGATCTGAAAGATAAAAGCTCTATGGCAGAATACATGATAATTGCTAGTGGTACCTCCTCTAGACATATCCAATCACTTTCGGAACAGGTCTTAGAAAAATTTAAGGTTTATGGTCTGAAAGATACTAAAATTGAAGGAAAAGAGAGTGCTGAATGGAAACTTGTAGATGGAATAGATCTTATAGTTCATATTTTTCACCCCGAAAAAAGGAAATTTTATGAATTAGAAAAGATGTGGTCTGAATTTATTCCAAAAGAAAAACTAATAATATGAAAAAAATTTATTTTACATTAATCATTTTAATTTTTTTTAAATTTTCGTCTTTAAATTTTGTTAATTCTGCAGAAAACAATGTCTATGAGAAAATAGATTTGTTTGGAGAAGTGTTAGAAAAAATCAATAAAGAATATGTCGATGAAATAAATCAGTCTGATAGTATGGACTCTGCTATTAATGGTCTGTTACAATCACTTGACCCTTATTCAGCATATATGTCTCCAGAAATTTTTAGTGAAATGCAAACTGAAACTAGTGGTGAGTTTGGTGGCCTAGGAATAGAGGTGGGTATGGAGTCGGGAGTTGTTAAAGTGATTTCTCCTATTGATGACACACCTGCATCAAAAGCTGGGATCAAAGCAGGAGATTACATAATAAAAATAGACAATATACAAGTTCAAGGTAAGTCTTTAAGTGAGGCTGTAGATTTAATGAGAGGACCTGTTGGTTCATCAATAAATTTAACAATTAGAAGAGTTGGTCAAAAGAAAGCGCTTAACTTTGATATTGTTAGGGAAATTATTGAAATTAGATCCGTTAGAGCTGAGCTATTAAAGAAAAATATTGGTTATGTTAGGTTAACATCTTTTAATGAAAACAGTAGTGAACAAATTAAAGATCAGATCAAAAAATTTGAAAGAAATCAGAATGTTAATGCATATATACTTGATTTAAGAAATAATCCTGGTGGTTTATTATCTCAAGCAATTAAAGTCTCAGATTTTTTTTTAAATAGTGGAGAGATAGTGTCTACTAAAAGTAGAAAGGCTTCTGAAAACAGAAAGTGGTTTGCTAGAAAAGGAGATTTAATAGATGGTAAAACTTTACTCATCTTAATAAATTATGGCTCTGCATCAGCCTCCGAAATAGTTGCTGGTGCCCTCAAAGATCATAAAAGAGCAATAATTCTTGGAGAAAATAGTTATGGTAAAGGTTCAGTACAATCAATAATACCTCTTAAAAACAAAGGAGCTATAAGATTGACAGTTGCTAAATATTACTTGCCTTCAGGTAAATCAATTTCTGAGGTTGGGGTAAGTCCAGATATTGAAATTAACGAGAATTCGGAAGAATTTAGAATTAAAACAGATACTGATAATCAACTAGATTACGCTTTAAAACTTTTAAACGGCTAAATGAAAGATCAATACAAGAATTTACCACTACGTAGTGGTGTAGGTATAATTGTTTTAAATAACAAAAATAAAATTTTCGTTGCAAGAAGAATAGATAATCCAAAGAATTTTTGGCAAATGCCACAGGGTGGTATTGATGAAGGTGAAGATTATCTGTCAGCTGCTTATAGAGAATTAGAGGAAGAAACTAGTATTACAAAAGTAGAACTCATAAAAGAGCTGGATGGCTTTATTACATATGAACTGCCTGATCATTTGTTAGGGATTATTTGGAGGGGTAAATATAAAGGACAAAAACAGAAATGGTTTATAATGAAATTTACTGGAGAGGACAAAGAAATAAATATTCAAACAAAAAAACCGGAATTTCTAGAATGGAAATGGATCGATTTAGAAACTATAACAGATGTAGTGGTAGATTTTAAATTGCACGTTTACAAAGAGCTTAAAGAAAAAATTAAACGAATTATTAATTAATTGATCTCAGAACTTGAACTTTTTGATCTGCTAAAAACTTAGAATGATCAGTTATTTCTGTTTTTTTTGCCTCTTCCTCAGCTTGTTTAAGTAAATCTTGTTGTTTTGATTTATCCAAATCTTTAATATTGAATATAGTGCTAGTTAAAATAGATAAATTATTATTTTTAAACTCAACTATTCCATCTTCAACATAATAGTTTTCATCACCTGATTTTGACAAAATCTTAAGTATCCCCGGTTTTAAAAAAGATATAATAGATATATGATCTTTTAAAATTCCCATTTCTCCTTCAAATGCAGGAACTACTACTTCTGAAACATCTTCCTTTACAAGAAAAGATTTTTCAGGATTTACTATTTCAACTTTAAACTCTTCACTCATTAAGCGGCAGTTTCCTGCTCCATTTTTTTAGCTTTTTCTATTGCTTCTTCAATCGTCCCTACCATGTAAAATGCGGCCTCAGGCAAATGATCATATTCACCTTTGCAGATAGCATCAAAACCTTTAATTGTTGATTCTAAATCTACTAATTTTCCTGGTGATCCTGTAAAAACTTCTGCAACAAAAAAAGGCTGAGACAAAAATCTTTGGATTTTTCTTGCTCTTGCTACTACTAGTTTGTCCTCCTCAGATAGCTCATCCATACCAAGAATCGCAATAATATCTTGAAGTGACTTATAAGATTGTAATATTTTTTGGACATCTCTTGCTACTCTGTAATGCTCATCACCTACAATTCTAGGGTCTAGAATTCTTGAAGTTGAGTCTAATGGATCAACAGCAGGATAAATTCCAATCTCGGCTATTTGTCTTGAGAGTACTGTTGTTGCATCTAAATGGGCAAATGACGTTGCTGGAGCAGGATCAGTTAAATCATCAGCTGGCACATAAATCGCTTGAACTGATGTAATTGAACCCTTGTTAGTTGTTGTAATTCTTTCTTGAAGGTTACCCATATCAGTTGCCAACGTTGGTTGATAACCAACTGCAGATGGAATTCTTCCTAAAAGAGCAGAAACCTCAGAACCAGCCTGTGTAAATCTAAAGATATTATCAACAAAGAATAGCACATCTTGACCTTCTTGATCTCTAAAGTATTCAGCTACAGTGAGTCCTGTGAGTGCAACTCTAGCTCTTGCACCTGGAGGCTCGTTCATTTGTCCATAAACTAGCGCAGCTTTAGATCCAGGACCGTCTTTTTTTATTACTCCAGAGTCTATCATCTCATGATAAAGATCATTTCCTTCTCTAGTTCTTTCTCCTACACCTGCAAAAACTGAAAATCCACCATGTGCTTTTGCAACGTTATTTATTAATTCCATAATCAGAACTGTTTTTCCAACACCAGCACCACCAAACAATCCAATTTTTCCTCCCTTAGCATAAGGAGCAAGTAGATCAATTACTTTAATACCAGTTACAAGAATTTCCGTTTCGGTCGACTGATCATTAAATTCAGGGGCAGCTCGATGAATTGGCCAACTTTCTTTAGTTTTAACTTCACCTCTTTCATCAATCGGCTCTCCAATGACATTAATAATTCTTCCTAAAGTTTCTGGTCCAACAGGCACTTGGATAGGAGCATTAGTATTTATTACTTCATCACCTCTTTTAAGTCCTTCAGTGGCGTCCATTGCAATTGTTCTAACTGTTGTTTCACCTAAATGCTGAGCAACCTCAAGAACTAACCTGTTATCCCCATTTTTACACTCCAATGCTGTTAAAATTTCTGGAAGTTCTTCATCAAATTTTACGTCAACTACTGCTCCAATAACTTGTGTGATTATTCCTTTGCTCATAATTATAAACTTTCTGCTCCTGATATGATTTCTATTAGTTCTTTTGTAATTGCTGCCTGACGACTTCTATTATACTGGATAGTAAGTTTGTCAACCATTTCACCTGCGTTTCGGGTTGCATTATCCATTGCACTCATCCTTGATCCTTGTTCGCTAGCTGAATTCTCTAACATTGCTTTAAATATTTGTGTTGAAATATTTTTTGGCAATAAATTAACCAAAATCTCATCTTCATCTGGTTCAAATTCATAACTTTCGTCTGAAGCCTTATCTTCACTATCCTTATTGTCCAAAGGAACTATCTGTTGAGCTTGAGGAATTTGAGTAATTACATTTTTAAATTGATTATAAAAAATAGTGCATACATCAAATTCACTACTCTCAAATTTATCTATTATTATCTTACTGACCTTATCAGCATCAAAATAATTAGCATTTTTTGACTCTTTGAAAGAAATATTTTCAATAATCTTATCACCGTACATTCTCTTTAACTGATCATTTCCTTTTGAGCCTACAGTTATAATTTTGAGTTCTTTTCCTTCACTTAAAATTTTTGTGAAATAGCTTTTGGCTTTTTTAATTATATTTGAATTAAAACCTCCACATAATCCTCTATCTGATGTCATTACAACACATAAATGAACCTTATCATTCCCTGTTCCTGATAAAAGTTTTGGAGCATTCTCTTTATTTGAAATTCCATTAGATAAATTTAAAATAACATTTTTCATTTTTTCTGAATAAGGTCTTCCATTTTCTGCACTTTCTTGGGCTCTTCTCAGTTTCGCCGCAGCAACCATCTTCATAGCCTTTGTAATTTTCTGTGTAGACTTAACACTTGCTATTCTTTTTTTTAAATCGTCTAAACTTGCCATTTATTATTATTATTTAAAATTTTGCTTAAGTTGAGTGATTACTTCTATTAATAGTTTTTCTTTATCTTCTTCAAGTTTTCCAGTACTTTGAATTGAGTCAATTATTTCAGGCTTATCAGATTTGCACTTATCAATTATTTTAGTCTCAAACTCTGCAATATCTTTTAAATTAATATCATCTAAATAACCTTTAACCCCACAAAAAACAGATACTACTTGTTCTGCAACCGTCAACGGTGAATATTGTTTTTGCTTTAAAAGTTCAGTCAACTTTGAACCCCTATTAAGTAGCTGCTGCGTTGAAGAATCTAAATCTGATCCAAATTGAGCAAAAGCTGCCATTTCTCTGTACTGTGCTAACTCAAGTTTCATCGAACCTGATACTTTTTTCATGGCTTTTGTTTGAGCTGAAGACCCAACCCTTGATACAGATAAACCAACATTAATTGCTGGTCTAATACCTTGGTTAAAAAGCTCTGTTTCAAGGAATATCTGGCCATCTGTAATTGAAATTACATTTGTTGGAATAAATGCAGAAACATCACCTCCTTGGGTTTCAATTATTGGAAGTGCTGTTAGTGAACCTCCACCATGTTCTTCGCTAAGTTTTGCTGCTCTCTCTAATAATCTACTATGTAAGTAAAATACGTCTCCTGGGTATGCTTCTCTTCCTGGGGGTCTTCTTAAAAGAAGAGACATCTGTCTATATGCAACAGCTTGTTTCGATAAATCATCATAAATAATTAATGCGTGCATTCCATTATCTCTAAAATATTCACCCATGGCGCAACCTGTATAAGGAGCTAAAAATTGTAATGGAGCTGAATCTGATGCTGTAGCAGCAACAATAGTTGTATATTCCATTGCACCAGCCTCTTCTAAGGTTTTTTGAATTTGTCTTACTGTTGATCTTTTTTGACCAACCGCAACATAGATACAGTATAATTTTTGTTTTTCATCACCTAAATCATTAATTTTTTTTTGATTTATAATTGCATCGACAGCAACAGCAGTTTTACCTGTCTGTCTGTCTCCAATAA